>SVMQ01000014.1 GCA_015067375.1 Oscillospiraceae bacterium
GCGCGGCGGTTTCGTGCGACGGTACGTTCAGCTCCTTTGCAGCGGCTATCAACGGCTGCAAGAGCATCTACAGAAAGGTGAAGATCGGCTGTGCTGTGCAGATAGCAGGTCTTGCGCTTGGTGTGCTGCTGATATTCATCTTTGCGTTCCTTGGTCATTATGATATTGAGAGTGCAAATGCAGCATATTTTGCTCCTACACGCACGAATTATTTCAACCTTTATAATGGTTTCTATATTGCACTGTACAATCTCGTCTGGATGGGACTGACTGCACTGTCACAGGCGATCGGTAAAATAAAGACATGACGCTGGACGAGGAGTATATGCTCCGAGCGCTGGAGCTTGCCGAAAAGGCGTATGCTCTCGGTGAGATACCCGTTGGTGCATTGGTGGTTTCACCTGAGGGTGAAGTGATAGGCGAGGGCTACAATCAGCGCGAGCTGCTTGGCTCTCCGACAGCGCACGCTGAGGTGCTTGCGATAGAGCAGGCAGCAAAGCGGCTGGGGCAGTGGCGGCTGAGCGGATGTACGCTGTATGTCACGCTGGAGCCATGCCCGATGTGCGCGGGAGCGATTATGAATTCCCGTCTGAAGCGCGTGGTGTATGGCGCATTTGATGACAAAAACGGCGCGTGTGCATCGGTGACGTGTCTGTTTGCAAAGCGTTTCACGCACATCCCTTTCGTGCGCAGCCGTGTGCTTTCGGAGCAGTGTTCTGAGATACTCACGCGGTTTTTCAAAGAGATAAGAGATAACGAATAACAGGGCGTACCTTGCAAAGACAGCTTTGCAGGGTATCGTCATGAATAGAAAGAAAAGCAGCCCGCAACGGAGCTGCTTAACAGGGAAGAGAATGAACAAGTACCAGAAGCTGGCCAGCAACACCCTAGTGTTGGCTATAGGTCAGTTTGGCTCCAAGTTGCTTGTGTATGTAATGCTGAAATTCTACACAAGTATGCTGGGCACTGACGGTTTCGGCGACGTTAACCTTATCATTAACGTGTCGGCATTGATGATATCCGTCGTGACGCTCTCGATAAGCGAGGGCGTGCTTCGCTATGGTCTTGACAAGGGAAACAACGGAAAACACGTTTTTTCCATAGGCATAAACGTTGCGGTGGTCGGACTTGCGATATTTGCCGCGTTCATTCCACTGCTTGGATTTATTGAGTTTTTGTCCGACTACAAGTGGCTGATATTCATGTATGTCTGCACTGGCAGCATAAAGGGAATATGCAGCATCTACGTCCGCTCGCGCGGCCATGTCAAGCTTTATGCGATAGACGGAATACTGACCACGGTGACGAACATACTGTTCAATCTGCTGCTGCTTGGCGTGTTTGATCTGGGTGTGCTTGGCTATGTGCTGTCAGTATCGCTTGCTGACCTTTGTTCGATAGTGTTTCTCAGCATCAGGGCGAAGCTTCCAAAGAAGTATCGTCCCCTCGGCAACGACAGGATGCTGCGCACTGCTATGATACGCTATAGTATCCCGCTGATGCCCACCACGATAATGTGGTGGATAATCAACGTGTCGGATACCATCATGGTAAAGATAATCCACGGCAGCGATGCAAACGGTGTTTATTCGTTCGCATATAAGTTCCCTAATCTTGCTGCTATCGTCGTGGGAATATTCCTGCAGGCGTGGCATATGTCAGCGATAACCGAGCGAAACTCGCGCACGATATCCAATTTCTACTCAAACGTATTCAGTCTGATGCAGACGGTAATGTTCATTGCGGTTGCAGGCATCATGCTTGTGCTGCGCCCGATAATCATGCCGTTTTTCGGAAGCGAGGGCTTTGAGTATGCCTATTTCTATGTTCCGTGTCTGCTTGGCGCGGTGCTGTTTCAGTGTTCGAGTAACTTCATGGGAAGCATCTACGAGGCGAGCAACAAGACCTCGCACAGCTTTGTGTCATCGGTCATCGGTGCAGCGTCTAATGTGCTGCTTAACCTGCTTCTGCTGAAGCCTATGGGAGTTATCGGCGCGGCTGTGGCAACATTGGTGAGCTACATTATCGTTTTTGTATATCGTGTTATCGACACCAAAAAATATCTTTACATGAAGATAGATTACCGCAAGACTGTGGTGAACCTGATTTTGATCTGTGGAATGGCGGCATCTGTCATGTTCCTTGAATATGGGCTGATCCAGAACGTTATCAACGTTGTGCTGTTCATTGTCATCGTGGCTATCAATTTCCGCAGCGCGGTTAGGGCGGTCAAGATGTTTATCTCAAGAAGAAAGGGAACTCCCTCAGAGCCACAGAAGCAGTGATATATCCGCTAGGATAAACAAAAAGACGGCACAGAGCCGTCTTTTGAAAGATTTGAAGATATCGTATCAGTTGAATTTCCCGAGAGTTTTTTCGGAGGTCTTTACGATGCTTAGCAGCGCACTTGCCTGAGTGGGGAACTCCTGCTCGATACGCGAGGTGGAGATGCGCTCGTCCTCAGTGCCGTTTCTGGCGGCTGAACGCGCCTTTACGTCCTCAACAGACATTGCGGCAGAGGTAAGACCTGCAACATTCTCAGCAGGGATGCTGAATGTGTTTTCGTCGTTGTTCTTTCCCGCACTGTAAAGCATACGGAAACTCCTGTACACCGCGAGTGCAAGGAACGAGCCGATCGCCTTTGAAAGCTCGCTGTTCTTTGCTTTGAGCAGGAGCGTATAGATTATCTCGATGGAGTTGGTTAGTAGCTTTTTCTGCAAGTGTGTGACCGCACCCGAGATAGGCCCGTCGTATCTTTCAGCAACAGTGCTTTCGGGCAGTTGCTGCTCTGTGACGTTTCCGCCGTTGCTCATGGGCGAGCGGCCGAGAAGGTAGTCAACAGAAACATTGTAATAATCAGCAGCACGTACAAGAAAATCAAGTCCGCACTCGCGCTTTCCGTTTTCGTAGTGGGACAGCAGAGCCTGTGTTACTTCAAGGTCGGCTGCAACCTGCTTCTGACTGAGCTTGCGCTCTTTGCGAAGCAGCGTCATGATACGCGGGAAATCCTTATTCATATATTTTCTCCTAAAATTTTTCGTCTGATTTACGGACAACGCAAACCATTTTTCTTTTTCTGTCGGATGAGCAGGATATCGTCCCGAAAATGCCGAAAAACGGCATGAAAAGACAACTTTCCTAACATAATTCCTTATTGTATATTATAAACTCAATATTCCGATTTGTAAAGTGTCATATTATACAAAAAAACGACAGCTCTCTAGGATATAATTCATAATATTTCGTTGATTTCATGCGGTTTGTTGCAGATGTTGACGACGTGAGGGCTGAAAATGGAGGTATAAACATGAAAAATTACTACCTGTATCTTATTCGTCACGGCATAACACAGGGCAATCTTGACGGAAAGTACATCGGTCAGACCGACCTGCCGCTGTGTGCGGAGGGCACATCCACGATACGCTCGCTGACTGACATGGAGGTGTACCCCCCTGTGCAGAAGGTGTACAGCTCGCCTTTGAAGCGCTGCCTTGAAACAGCCGATATCATCTATCCCGATAGACAGCTGATGATAGTGGATGAGATCGCTGAGATGGACTTCGGTGATTTTGAGGGCAAGAAGCAGCAGGATATCGCTGAGCTGCCTGAGTATGTACAGTGGATAAAAGGCGGAGCGGATGCGTGTCCGCCGAATGGTGAGAACTACGGGGATTTCACGCTGCGCTGCATCAGCGGTCTTGATGTTATATTCAGCGATATGATGGCAAAGGATGTGACGCGCGCGGCGGTCATCACGCATGGCGGAGTAATAACGAACCTGCTTGCAGGCTACGGCTTGCCAAAGGGCAGACCTGCCGACTTTATGTGCGGCCCGGGTGAGGGCTTTGAGATAATGCTGTCAACGTTCCTGTGGCAGAAAGGCCCTGCATTTGAGATAAGCGGACGTATAGTGTAAAGGAGAATTGAAATGAGCACAAATGAACTGAGTATCCAACTTTTTGAGATGATGATACCGCATTATTGCTACTCCATAGGCGAGGAGCAGGATCAGCGTGTGTGTATGGTCGAGAACAGCGGAAAATGGCTCGTATACTTCTGTGAGGACGGCGAGAAGCTGGATCTTGAGGAGTATGCTGATGAGAATGCTGCCTGCGAGGACGTGCTGCGCAGGCTGAGCGAATGAGGCGCGCGGCGGCACTTGTGCTGCTTATCTCGGCGCTTGCGCTGGGAGGCTGCACAAGGGTGGAGGAGGATCAGCCGGTAGAGCTTACACCGCCTTTCTGGGAGGTGCATGACGAGCAGACAGGCGGCACGCTGTATCTGCTTGGTTCGATGCACGTCGGAAAAAAGGATACATACTACCCCGACTATGTGCTTGACGCCTATGAAAGCAGTACCGTTATAGCAGCCGAGGTGGATACCGAAGCGGAGCAGTCTGTCATACTTGAGGGTATGCAGCATCTGATGTGTCCTGTCGGCACGGACGCCAAGGCGTTTTTCGGTGAGGATTATACGCGCGTGACGGATTTCATGAAGAGCAAGGGCCTGTATACTCCTGCGCTTGACGGGTATATACCGTATTTCTGGAGTTCTTATCTGTCAACGGCGGTGGCTGAGGAATGCAGACTGTACTCCAATTACGGAAGTGAGACCTTTTTCCTCGAAAGTGCGCATGAAGATGAAAAGACCATCGTCGAGATAGAAAGCTTTGACGAGCAGTATCTGATGATGTCGGAGATACCGATGTCGATACAGCTGCTGTCGATAGATCTGGCGATAGGCGAGGAACACTACGCTGAGCAGCAGGAGAGTACCAAGGCGCTTTATGAGGCGTGGTCTACTTTTGACGAAAAGGCGCTTGAAACGCTGAACACATCGCTCTATGACGGCGTGCCGCCTGAGCTTAATGAGGACTATGCGGCTTTTGTGGATATGATGTATATCGACCGTCAGCAGAAGATGGCTGATGCGGCAGTTGAGCTGCTGAAGAGCGGTGATACGTCATTCATGCTGGTAGGCGCGGCGCATTTCTATGTCGAGGAGGATATCCTCACCCTGCTTGAAGCAGAGGGCTACACGATAACAGAGGTGCGCTCGGATGATGCTGCACAGGCAGCGTGACTATGGATATTTCTGCCGATAAGGCAGTGAGAATAAGCAAAGGAGAATTTAAAATGAAAAGATTATTATCTGTTTTACTTGCAGCGTGTGTTATCATGACAGCGGCAGGCTGCAGCAAGACCGAAACAAGCGATGGAGCGACTGACACCAGCGCTGTACAGTCTGACAGTGTTGCTGATGCAGCGGGGGATACCTCTTCCGCGACAGAGAGTACAACAGCAGCCACAGAGAGTACTACATCTGCTGCAGAAAGCACGACCGCTGCCACTGAGGTAACATCCGCTCCCGAGCAGCAGCCCGATATCGACTACTCCGCGCTGACAGAGGAGGAGATATACGACCTTATGGTTGAGCGTTCACTGATCACAACAGGCGACATGACGCGCATGGCTAATGTTCTTGACAGAGCGGCAAAGGGCGAGACAATCACCGCGGCATACATAGGCGGCTCTATCACCGAGGGCTATCATGACAACCTCACTCTTGCAGAGGATCAGAAGTGGGCGAAGATGAGTACCACATGGCTCAGTGAGCAGTTCCCCACCGCGACAGTGAACTATGTAAACGCGGGTCTCAGCGGCACTCCGTCCATCCTCGGCAATATGCGACTTGAGCGTGATGTGCTTGCAAGCGATCCTGATATCGTTTTTGTTGAGTTCGCGGTAAACGACGGCAATGCAAACGAGTTCAAGTATGCATACGAGTCGCTGGTGCGTACTCTGCTGACACAGGACAAGGATATTGCAGTAGTGCTGCTGTTCACCATCGTCGAGAGCGGTCACACCTGCCAGCCGCACATGACTGAGATAGGTAAGCATTATGGTCTGCCTATGATAAGCCTGCCCGACTCTATGTGGGTCGAGATACAGGAGGGCAGAATGACATGGGATGACTATTCGGGCGACCAGTCACATCCTCATGTCGAGGGCAGCAAGCTCGTGCGCGACCTTATCATAAATTACTATGAAAATGTTATCCCTGCAGTTGCTGATAACGTAGGTGAGGTAGATAAGACACTGCCCGATCCTTTGTTCAGTGATGACTATATGAATATGCACTTCCTTGAGAGTACTAACCTTGAGGTAACAACAGACGGCTTCGTTGAGTATGAGACCTACCACTGGTTCAAGAATGGCTGGTTCTACAAGGGCGACAAGGGCGCTTCGCTGAAGTTTACCGTTGACTGCTCCAAGCTTGCTATGGTATTCAAGGCTAACAACAGCAAGGTATACGGCGACGCGCAGATATTCATTGACGGAGTGCAGACTACAACTGTATCCTCCAATATGGAGAGCGGCTGGAACAACCCTGAAACACAGTACATCATCAATGAGAGCGAGCCTGCAACTCATGAGGTCGAGATAGTTGTTGAGGGCGGAACTCCCTGCTGCTTCTACATCATGGGATTTGGCTATTGTGAATAAGATCGGCGCTAAGCAGTGCGCTGAAAAAATGCAACGTAAGCGCACCTGTTTCGGGTGCGCTTTTGCACTTTTGAATAACGCTTAATCAGTTAGCTTAGGCTATCCGCGACGGTTTGTCAGAAAAATATCAAAATTGTGCATTACCGCTAATTTTCGGAGAAGAATTTCTACAAAATTACCGAAAATATTTAATGCGAAATTTGTAGATTTTTTAACGGAGATATGGTATAATCATAGTAATGCGATCGTTGTGTTCTGTATACATATAGAATAATGCGGTTGAGATATCCCGTCGGAAACCTTGCGGTGTTCGGCGGCTTTTCCGTGTAAAACGGAAAACACAGCAAATACTGCTACGGCAGTGAAAATATTAAGGAGGCTAAAAAATGGCTTTTAAAAAGTGCGCAGTTCCTTTTGCAGGCACTGCAGAACAGGAAGCACAGCTCAAGGCTGTGATCGCTGAGCACGCTGATGACCGCGGCGCTCTGATGCCCGTGCTTCAGAAGGCACAGGAAATCTACGGCTACCTCCCCATCGAGGTGCAGACAATGATTGCCGAGGGTATGGACATCCCGCTGGAGAAGGTTTACGGAGTAGTTACCTTCTACGCGCAGTTCTCTCTCAATCCCAAGGGTAAGTACAGGATCTCTGTCTGTCTTGGTACAGCCTGCTACGTTAAGGGCTCAGGCGATCTGTTCAATGCATTCTCCGAGAAGCTTGGCATCAAGGGTGGCGAGATCACTCCCGATGGTAAGTTCTCTCTCGACGCATGCCGCTGCATCGGTGCTTGCGGCCTTGCACCCGTACTGACAGTTAATGAGGATGTTTACGGTAACCTTACCGTTGACGATGTTGACAAGATCCTCGCAAAGTACGAATGATCGCTACAAATAAAGTAATTTAACGAAACAGGAAGGATTAAGCTATGATTAAAACTATTGCAGAGCTTAACGCTGTCAAGGAACAGGCTGCCGAGGTCGTTAAGACCCGTGTTGACTGCGTAGACAACGGCATCAAGGATGTCCTCATCTGCGGCGGTACAGGCTGTGATTCCAGCGGCTCTAAGAAGATTGTTGAGTGCCTGAAGGAAGAGATCGCTAAGGCTGGACTCCAGGACAAGGTAAATGTAATTACAACAGGCTGTTTCGGTCTGTGTGCGCGTGGCCCCATCATGATCGTGTATCCCGAGGGTTCTTTCTACGCTCACGCATCCGTAGACAGAATTCCCGAGATCGTTGAGGAGCACCTCAAGAACGGCAACCCCGTTAAGAAGTACCTCTACGAGGAAACAGTTGACGGCGACACTATCAAGTCCCTCAACGAGACCGCATTCTATGCAAAGCAGAACCGTGTTGCTCTGCGTAACTGCGGCGTTATCGACCCCGAGAACATCAATGAGTACATAGCTCGTGACGGTTATCAGGCTCTCTACAAAGTACTTACATCCATGAGCCAGGATGACGTTGTAAACTGCATCCTCGACTCCGGTCTGAGAGGCAGAGGCGGCGCAGGCTTCCCCACAGGCCGCAAGTGGCAGCTCGCAAAGGATCTCGTTAAGGACGCAGATCAGAAGTATGTTTGCTGTAACGCCGACGAGGGTGACCCCGGTGCGTTCATGGACCGTTCCGTTCTTGAGGGCGACCCCCATGCTCTTATCGAGGCTATGGCTATCGCCGGTTACACAATTGGCGCTAACCAGGGTTATGTATACGTTCGTGCTGAGTACCCCATCGCTGTAAGACGTCTTCAGAAGGCTATCGACCAGGCTGAGGAGCAGGGTCTGCTCGGCGACAACATCTTCGGCACAGACTTCAGCTTCCGTCTGGGTCTGAGACTCGGCGCAGGCGCGTTCGTTTGCGGTGAGGAGACAGCTCTGATGACCTCTATCGAGGGTAACAGAGGCGAGCCTCGTCCCCGTCCTCCTTTCCCTGCAGTAAAGGGTCTGTTCGACAAGCCCACAGTTCTCAACAACGTTGAGACTTATGCTAATATTCCTCAGATCATCCTCAACGGCGCTGCATGGCACGCTGCTATGGGTACTGAGAAGTCCAAGGGTACTAAGGTATTCGCAGTTGGCGGTAAGATCAACAACACAGGTCTGGTAGAGGTACCTATGGGTACAACTCTGCGTACCGTTATCGAGGAGATCGGCGGCGGTATCCCCAACGGCAAGAAGTTCAAGGCTGCTCAGACAGGTGGTCCTTCCGGCGGATGCATTCCTCCCGAGCACATGGATATCGAGATCGACTACGATAACCTTATCGCTATCGGCTCCATGATGGGTTCGGGCGGACTTATCGTTATGGACGAGGACAACTGCATGGTTGACATCGCTAAGTTCTTCCTCGAGTTCACAGTAGACGAGTCCTGCGGTAAGTGCACACCCTGCCGTATCGGTACAAAGCGTATGTACGAGATGCTCGAGAAAATCACACAGGGCAAGGCTACCATGGAAGACCTCGACAAGCTCGAGAAGCTCTGCTACTACATCAAGGACAACGCACTCTGCGGTCTGGGTCAGACTGCTCCCAACCCCGTTCTTTCCACACTCCGTTACTTCAAGGATGAGTACATCGCTCACGTTCAGGACAAGACCTGCCCCGCAGGCGTATGTAAGGATCTGCTGAAGGTTACGATCATTGCTGACAAGTGTAAGGGTTGCTCGCTGTGCTCCAAGAAGTGCCCCGTAGGCGCTATCAGCGGCGAGATCAAGAGCCCCTTCGTGATCGATCAGGATAAGTGCATCAAGTGCGGCGTCTGCATCGATACATGTAAGTTCAAGGCGATCGTTAAGGCTTAATGAAAGGAAGGAACAGTTAATTATGGTTAATATTAAGATAAACGGTATTGACTGTCAGGCTCCCAAGGGTTCTACCATCCTTGAGGCTTGTCGTCTTGCCGGTATTAGAATTCCTACCCTGTGCTACCTCAAGGATATCAACGCAATCGGCGCTTGCCGTATCTGTGTTGTTGAGGTAAAGGGCGCAAGAAGCCTTGTTGCTGCCTGCGTATACCCCATAAACGAGGGCATGGAAGTATTCACAAACACACCCAAGGTAGTTGAAAGCAGAAGAACAACACTCGAGCTGCTGCTCTCCAACCACAAGAGAGAGTGCCTCTCCTGCGTAAGAAGCGGTAACTGCGAGCTTCAGGCTCTTGCTAACGAGTACGGTGTTGACGAAACATACTTCGAGGGTGAGAAGACTCCCTCCGATATTGATGACAGCGCTGCTCACATGATCCGTGACAACAGCAAGTGCATCAGCTGCCGTCGTTGTGCAGCTGCCTGCGCTAAGACACAGGGCATCGGCGTTATCGGTGCTAACGAGCGTGGTTTCGCTACTGAGATCACCTGCGCATTCGATATGGGTCTTGCTGATACTGCCTGCGTATCCTGCGGTCAGTGTATCACAGCTTGTCCTGTAGGCGCTCTGACAGAGAAGGACGACACTCAGAAGGTTCTCGATGCTATCGCTGATCCCGATAAGTACGTTGTTGTACAGGCTGCTCCCGCAGTTCGTGCATCTCTCGGCGAAGCATTCGGCTACCCCGTAGGTACAAACGTAGAGGGCAAGATGATCGCTGCTCTTCGTCGCCTCGGCTTTGACAAGGTATTCGATACAAACTTCTCCGCTGACCTCACCATCATGGAGGAGGCTAACGAGTTCCTCGGTCGTGTACAGAACAACGGCGTTCTGCCCATGATCACATCCTGCTCTCCCGGATGGATCCGCTACTGCGAGAACTATTTCCCTGAGTTCATTCCCAACCTTTCTTCCTGCAAGTCTCCCCAGCAGATGTTCGGTGCTGTTACAAAGACATACTTCGCAGAGAAGAACGGTATCGACCCCAAGAAGATCGTAAGTGTTTCTGTAATGCCCTGTACAGCTAAGAAGTTCGAGCTGGGCAGAGATGATCAGGCTGCTGCTGGTGTTCCTGATGTTGATATCTCCATTACAACAAGAGAGCTTGCTCGTATGATCAAGCAGGCAGGCATCATGTTCAACAACCTGCCCGATGAGAAGTGCGACAGCCCCCTCGGCACAGGCACAGGCGCTGCTGTTATCTTCGGCGCAACAGGCGGTGTTATGGAAGCTGCTCTCAGAACAGCTGTATGGACACTCGAGGGCAAGAAGGACGGCACACCTATCGAGTTCAAGGATGTTCGTGGCGTTGAGGGCATCAAGGAGGCAACATACAATGTTGCAGGTATGGAAGTTAAGGTTGCTGTTGCTTCCGGTCTTGCTAACGCTAAGGCTCTGCTCAAGAAGGTTAAGGCTGGTGAGGCTAACTACCACTTCATCGAGATCATGGGATGCCCCGGCGGCTGCGTAAACGGCGGCGGTCAGATCATCCAGCCTGCTGAGGTTCGCAACTTCACAGACATCCGTGCTGACAGAGCTAAGGTACTGTACAGCATCGATGAGGCTAACACACTGAGATTCTCTCACGACAACCCCGATGTACAGGCTCTGTACAAGGAGTTCCTCGGCGAGCCCAACAGCCACAAGGCTCATGAGATCCTGCACACCTCTTACAAGGCGCAGAAGCTCTCCAAGTAATTTGGAATAGGCGATAATTTCAGCCCCTCCCGTTAAAAGGAGGGGCTGATTTTGCTATTTTTATGGAAAATCCTCGACAGGTGTTGCAATCAGTGAAAAGATATGGTATACTTATATCAGTATTAATAAAAACGGAGGTAATGCCATGAAAAAGATTTTTTCTGTGTTTCTCGCGGTAATGCTATTCACTCTTGCGTTGTGTGTAAACGTATCTGCTGCGGCTGATTACAATGTGAAATTCTCGCGCGCATACGGAGGCGGTTATACATACGTCACGATCAAGGTGGCAGACGGCGATATCTATTACACGACTGACGGCACAAAACCGACTATGGACTCCAAGGAGTACACAGGCAGGATAAAGGTGACTAAGCCTTGCACGCTTCGCGTTGCGGTTTATGATAACGGAAAGGCGCAGAAGCGCTACAAGACATCTGTTCCTGTAAGATTGAAGAAGCCGACTGTCGAGCTGTTTGAGGTGGCACAGGACGGGGAATACGTTTACGACATCTATGGCAGCAATAACGCGGCATATTATTTCACAACGGATGGAACGACGCCGTCAAAGACAAACGGCGAGAGGGCATACGGCTCTTTCTCCGCAAAGCCTGGAAGCACAGTAAAGCTGCGCGCGATAAAGAGCGGCTGGAAGTCCTCTCTTGTTGTGACTATAAAGGTGCCGGGAGCAGAGCAGAGCGAGTCAGCCGCTTTTGAAAAGCAGGTTCTTGCTCTGGTAAACAAGGAGCGTGCTGCTTACGGACTGACTCCGCTCAAGACAATGACTAACCTGTCAAAGGCGGCTCAGAAGCGCGCCGAGGAGATCGCGGTGGATTTCGCGCATACTCGTCCCAATGGTTCAAGCTGTTTCAGCGTGCTTGAGGAATATGGATTTGAGCTTAACAGGTACTGGTGCGGCGAGAATATCGCGGCAGGGCAGACCACTCCCGAGGCGGTCGTTGAGAGCTGGATGAATTCTTCGGGACACCGCGCAAACATCCTCAGCGAGAATTATGAGTACCTAGGCGTTGGATGCTATACCACAAATGCAGGTTATGGTATCTACTGGACGCAGGTGTTCTTGGGATAATGATCAAACGCACATCGAAAGGTGTGCGTTTTGCTTTACAAATCGAGGGTTTTGTGATAAGATATATGTATAAAAAGGGGGAGTATTTATGAGTAGATTAGAAGCAGTTGTATTTGATATGGATGGAGTTATTTTCGACTCCGAGCGCAAGGTGGTAGAGTGCTGGACAGTGGTTGCTGAAAAGTACGGCATCAAGGATATAGAGAAGCTGTGCAGGATGTGTCTTGGTACAAACTCTGCCGAAACAAAGCGCATCGCGCTGGAGTTTTACGGAGCAGATTTCCCGTATGACGAGTATAAGGGCGAGGCTTCCGCGCTGTATTTCGAGCGCTACAGCGATGGCAGACTGCCGATGAAACCGTATGTGAAGGAGCTTCTGGAATATCTGAAGAAGCGTGGATTGAAGATCGCGCTTGCAAGCTCCACAAGGCGCGCGGTGGTGGTGAGTCAGCTTGAGAATGCAGGCATCCTGCCATACTTCGACAAGGTGGTGTGCGGCGATATGGTGAGCCACAGCAAGCCGCATCCCGAGATATTCCTCAGAGCCTGCGAGGAGCTTTCTGTCGCGCCCGAAAATGCGATAGCGATAGAGGACAGCTACAACGGCATCCGCTCCGCACACGCCGCTGGTATGCGCCCGATAATGGTGCCCGATATGGCGGAGCCGACTGAGGAGATGGAGAGATTAGCGGAGGTTATACTGCCCTCACTTAATGAGGTCATCAGCTTTCTTGGATGACGCAAAACAGATGTTTTGCACCGTGATACAGGAGATCGATCATTATGAAATACAAGAATAGCATTGTGGTATCCTTGGTTGCTGTTTGCGCGATATTCTGTGCTATTATGATCATTATAGGTGTTATAGCTTTTATAAACGATCATGACAGACAGGATCGCGAAAGCGACTATCTTGCTCCGTTCCATATTGTTTATGATACGATATGTGAAAAGTATCCCTTTGTCACATCGTTTCGTCAGGATATAGGTGATGATGGAATCTATGGTATGTATTACATCGAATGCGATATTGCAGAAATCAGCGATCGTTTTGAAAAACTTGTAGACATTCAATGTGAGATCAACACTATTATGCAAGCACAAAAAGGCGATGAATGGTTTAAAGGGTTTAATGGACACATTGAAGTGATCTCGGGCGAGCAATCGCTTCGTGTTTTTTATGATGACGGTTCGATGGATAATGAGATCTGGGCAAATAATGTTATCAGCGATGATTACAGCATATTACTTGATGCATTTAGTAATGATGAGATCCTGTTGATAATATTTCTTTCCGAGCATTCCGATGAGATAAACGCAGAGATCACACAAGAGTATAAGGGAAGAAAAATAACCATTATACAGCGATACTATTGAGCTTATGCGCTTTAAATTATTTTTCACTATTAGAAATTTGGCAGTATCAACTCGGCGGCAGAATATAAGTATGACACGAAAGGACGCGAACATGGCAAAGCATTACAACGATGCGGAATTATATTTAGATACATATCCAAAATTAAGGAAATGGATAAATGAGTGTGTTGTTTGTCATTCAAAAGGTTATAAGCCCGATATGCCGGAGCATATCGGAGGAGAATATTCGGTTTCAGGTGCGGTCATAAGGCAATACTTCAGACCGTTGGAACTGAATGACGATAATATCTGCTTGCAATGCTCAAGACACATAAGTTGAATTACAATAATTATAGATTAGAACAAAGCCTGAGAAGTCAAACCTCTCAGGCTTTGCTGTTTGTTATGTCGCGATTCCCGCAAACTGGCTCATATACAGGTCGTAGTATGCGCCCTTCTTTGCAAGCAGGTCTTCGTGGTCGCCTGCTTCAAGTACCTTGCCGCCGCCGAGAACAACGATCTTGTCCGCATCGCGGATAGTGGAGAGGCGGTGCGCGATGATAAGGCTCGTTCTGCCTTTCATCAGCGCGATCATTGCCTGCTGGATGTGCATCTCTGTTCTTGTGTCGATAGAAGATGTCGCCTCGTCGAGGATGAGTATCTTCGGGTCGGCAAGCACCGCTCTTGCTATCGAGATAAGCTGGCGCTGTCCCTGTGAGAGGTTGCTTCCGCCCTCGCTCAGCATAGTGTCATAGCCGTCTGCAAGCTTGGATGCGAAGTCGTCAACGCGCGCAAGCTTTGCTGCAGCGATGACCTCCTCATCGGTAGCGTCGATGCGTCCGTAGCGGATGTTCTGTGCTATCGTTTCGGAGAATATGACAGTATCCTGCAGCACGATGCCGATACTTCCGCGAAGCTTGTCGATGGGGATGTTGCGGATATTCTGACCGTCAAGTGTTATCGTTCCACCGTCGATGTCATAGAAGCGTGTCAGCAGGTTTACTACTGTAGTTTTTCCGCTGCCTGTCGCACCAACGATAGCGATCTTCTGTCCGCTCTTTACCCACAGGTCGAAATCCTTTAATACAGGCTCACCCTTTTCGTATGCGAATTCAATATCTTTGAAGTTAAGATCGCCCTTTACATCTTCGATCTCAAAAGGCTCGTTGCCGCCCATGTCCTCAGGCTCGCTGTCCATTATCTCAAACACACGCTCCGCACCTGCAAGCGCTGACTGCAGCTGTGCATACTGGTTTGCGATCTCGTTTATGGGACGTGTGAACTGCTTGGAGTATACGATAAATGCCTGAATAGTACCGACAGAAATCAGCCCCTCGATAGCGAACCAGCCACCGAATGCCGCAATAAGCAGGAAGCCGATGTTGCCGACACAGTTCATACAGGGGCCCATAGAGCCGCCGAGTATCTGTGCCTTGATGCCGATCCTTTTCAGCTCGTCGCTGGTCTTGTCGAACTCCTCGCATACCTTGCTTTCGCGTGTGAATGCCTTGATGGTCTTGTAGCCCGTTACGGATTCCTCGATCTGACCGTTCAGCTGTCCGAGCTTTCTCTGCTGCATTGGGAAGTACTTTCTCATCAGCTTGGAGAGATTTGCCGAAACGAACAGCGTCAGCACAATGGTTATCATGCTTATCAGCGTCAGCTGCCACGAATGGATCAGCATCATCACAAAGCAGCCTATCAGCATTATGATACCCGAAATAAGCGAGCCGAGAGAGTTGGAAACGGAGTTTGAGATGTTCTCAACGTCGTTCGTCATGCGGCTCATGATGTCGCCGTGCTTGTGTGTGTCGATGAAGCGTATAGGCAGCCGCGATATGCGTGCGAACAGATCCTTACGCATTATCCTTACGGTGTACTGCGACAGCTTAGCCGCAAACAGCGTCTGGAAGTAGGTGAGTACTGCGGAGAGCAGATATGTTCCGCCCAGAACCGCCATCCACATGAACAGCGCGTCCTTGTCTATCGTCAGACGTTCCTCTGTGAGGGTGATAGCGTCTATCGCGTTCGCCTGAATTGTCGGAGCAAAGACGTTCAGCAGTGTTGCGATAAACATTACTGTAAGCATCGCATACAGCAGATTTTTGTTCTTGCCGATGTAGGAGATGATGCGCTTGAGTGAAGCCTTGACGTTCTTCGGCTTCTCCTTGGGCATTCCCATTGCACCGGGGCCTCTGCCTGGGCCGCCTCCGGGACGGAGATTGATGGCCTGTTTGTTCTTGTTATCAGCCAACCTGCTCATCCCCCTCTCTCATCTGCGAGTTGTAGATATCCTGATATACATCGCAGGATTTCATGAGATTTTCATGGTTGTCGAATGCGGCGAGTCTGCCGTTTTCGATAACAGCGATCTTGTCAGCGCCCATTACGCTCGCAACACGCTGCGCGATCATGATAACGGTGGTATCTCCGAGATTTTCGCGAAGTGCCTTCTGCAGCTTTGCGTCAGTGGTGAGGTCAAGTGCAGACATACTGTCGTCGAATACAAGTATCTCAGGCTTTTTGATTATCGCTCTTGCAATGGACATACGCTGCTTCTGACCGCCTGACAGGGAAGAGCCTTTTTCGGTAATCATGTCCTTGTAGCCGTCGTTGAAGCCCTCTATGAAGCTTGCAGCCTGTGCTATCTCAGCGGCGGTGCGTACTTCCTCGTCAGTCGCGTCGGGCTTGCCCCAGCGGATGTTGTTTTCGATGGTGTCGGAGAAAAGCTCGCTCTTTTGCAGAACGAAGCCGATCTTGTTTCTGAGCGCATCGAGATCGTATTCCCTGACATCCACGCCGTCTACGAGTACAGTACCCTCTGTGGCATCGTAGAAACGCGCGATAAGGTTTACGAGCGATGTCTTGCCGCATCCCGTTGCGCCGAGGATAGCAACGGTTTCGCCCTTGTTTACCTTAAAGCTGATATCCGACAGAACATTACCCGACTGAACACCCGGATAACGGAACGAGATGTTGCGGAATTCCACCGTACCCTGTTCGGCGGTGTTGCCGTCAAAGCTGCCGCTTGAAATAACGGGATCAGCGTCGAGTATCGCTCTGATACGCCTTGCGGATGCGGTTGCACGAGTGACCATGGTGAACATCATACCTATCATCATAACCGACATCAGTATCTGGGTTATGTAGGTTATGGCTGCCATTACCTCGCCTACGCCAAGACCGTTGTCTTTCATCGCTGCAGCCTCGACTTCAAGACCGCCGATGTAGATAACGGCAAGCACTGATATGTTCATGAGTATGGAAAGGATAGGAATGAGCAGTGCCATCAGCTTCTGCACGCGCAGGTTGGTGTTGCAAAGGTCGTCATTTGCCTTGCTGAAGCGCTCCAGCTCGTATTCCTCGCGGGAATATGCCTTTACGACGCGTGCGCCCGATACATTTTCCTGAACGACGGAGTTTACGCGGTCGAGCTTGCTCTGAACTATCTCAAACAGGGGAGCGCCCTTTTTCAGCACTACTGCCACGATGATGAGCTGTATGGGCATGGTCACGAGCAGGATCAGTCCAAATACGCTGTTGATGTTGAGTACCATATAGATGCCGCCGATAAACTGCATCAGCGTTCTTACCATCATACGCAGCGCCATGCCGACGAAATCCTGACAGGCGGTGATGTCGTTTGTAAGACGTGTTACCAGTGAGCCTGTGGTGAACTTGTCCGTCTGCTGGAAGGACATCTTCATGACCTTTGAGAATGCGTCCTTGCGCAGGTCGTTGGAGAAGCTCTGTGCTGCCAGATTTCCGAATACGCCCGACATGATGCCGCCGAAGCAGCCCACAAGCGTAAATATCAGCATCTGTATGCCCAGCTCGATGATAACATCCATTTTCTGTGCGAGAACACCGTCATCTACTATTCTGGACATAAGGTCGGGCTGGATGAGATCCATGCTTACCTCAAGCACCATGAACAACGGCGCCAGCACTGCATAATACCAGTACTTTTTCAGATATGAAAGAACCTTACTCAACGAAGTCGCCTCCGAGTTCATTCTTGAGATTATTGGTCATCTTTTCCATGAGAGCGCCGACAGCGCTAAGCTCGTCCTCAGACAGACCACCGAGCATTACCTGCTCAGCCTTGTCAAAGGCTTCAAGCACCTTTGCGTGCATCTGTCTGCCCTTGTCTGTGATGAAAACGTGAGTTTCGCGGCGGTCGTTGTCGTTCTTTTCGCGGCGCACGATGCCCTCACGCTCCATGTTGCGAAGTGTGATGCTGATAGTGGGAGCCTTGAGCTTTGTGATCTTTACAAGGTCAAGCTGTGTAAGACCGTCAGCCTCCATGAGCGGCTTCATCACATGGCGGTAAGATGCTCTCATGCCAATGCTCTCAAGCTCTTTTGCAACAAATCTGCTGAACAGGAAGGAAGCGTCGTTCACGCATCTGATGGTTTCATTGCCCTTGAACATAAAGGTGTTGTTGTTGCTGTTTTTCATTGTAGTTTTTCCTTTCTTAGTATGATAAATTCTGTTTTGAACAATATAAAAGCAGGGACGATTATTATATACAAAAAACATGGAAATAATGTCCTACTATAATTATTATACCTTATTTATCGTTATTGTCAATAAATTTTGTGTGAAAATATGATGAAAATATATAACCCTACTTTTTCCAAATATCCGAGTAAGCTTTATGTTATGCGGATGTATACGTTTACAGTGTGCGTTTTTGCGGAGATGAGTGTCTGTAACCGTTTTGTAACTATTTTGTAACCGTCTTGACATAATTGGCGTTGTGGTGTATAATGGTAAATGTCGAAATTCTATATAAAATGCGAAATTGTGGGAAAAGAACGGAGATAATTATCATCTATGAAGTTTAAAGTGATACATCTGCTTGCGGCTGC
>SVMQ01000262.1 GCA_015067375.1 Oscillospiraceae bacterium
CAAACGCCATGAAGTCCTTGGGCTACACCCATGTTGAGCTTATGCCAATCGCAGAGCACCCCTTTGACGGAAGCTGGGGCTATCAGCAGATAGGCTATTTTGCGCCTACATCAAGATTCGGTACTCCCAAGGACTTCATGGCGTTTGTTGACAAGTGCCATAATGCGGGTATCGGCGTTATCATCGACTGGGTGCCTGCGCACTTCCCCAAGGATGCGGCAGGTCTGTATGAGTTTGACGGCACAAGCTGTTACGAGTATGACGACCCGCTGAAGCGTGAGCACAAGAACTGGGGCACTCACATTTTTGACTGGGGCAAGCCCGAGGTACAGTCATTCCTTGTTTCCAATGCAAATTACTGGATTGAGAAATATCATATAGACGGTCTGCGTGTCGACGCGGTTGCTTCTATGCTGTATCTTGACTATGACAGAAAGGACGGCGAGTGGCGTCCCAACTGCTACGGCGACCACGGCAACCTTGAGGCTATCGCGTTCCTGCAGAAGCTGAATGCGGCACTGTTCAGAGAGCACCCCAACATCATGATGATCGCGGAGGAGTCCACTGCATGGCCGATGGTTACAAAGCCTGCCGATATCGGCGGCCTTGGATTCAACTTCAAGTGGAACATGGGCTGGATGAACGATATGCTTCGCTATATGTCGATGGATCCGCTTTCGCGTCCCTATAACCACAATCTTGTAACATTCTCGTTCTATTATGCGTTCTCTGAGAATTTTATTCTCCCCATTTCGCATGACGAGGTAGTATACGGCAAATGCTCGATGCTTGACAAGATGGGCGGCCCGAGAGAATACCGCTTTAATTCGATGCGCACATTCCTCGGCTATATGATGGCTCACCCCGGCAAGAAGCTGATGTTTATGGGACAGGAGTTCGCGCAGTATAAGGAGTGGAACTTCCAGACGGGTCTTGACTGGGACGTTCTGGAGTTCGATCCTCACTACAAGCTGCATCAGTACGTTAAGGATCTCAATAAGCTGTATAAGGAGCTTACTCCTCTGTGGGAGTGCGACACGAGCTGGGAGGGCTTCCACTGGATATCCAGCGAGGACAACGCAAACAGCGTTATCGCTTTCAGACGTATCGCAAGAAACAAGGACGAGGTCATCTGCGTATGCAACTTCCAGCCTGTACGTCATGAGATATATGATATCGGTGTTCCTTATTATGCTGATTATGAGGAAGTATTCAATTCCGATGACGAGAAATACGGAGGCACAGGCGTTAAGAACGGCGTACTCACCGCACAGGAGGAGGGTATGCACGACGAGAAGTACAAGATCACTCTCGATCTGCCGCCTATGTCGGTTATGTATTTCAAGATAAAGAACATTCGCAAGTCGCCCAGCGAGGCTGCCGCTGAAAAGCAGGCAAAGGCTGAGGAAAAGGCTGCAAAAAAATCCGCAGACAGCAAGAAAAAGGCTGCAAAGTAATTGAAAAAATCACGACTTCATGTCGGGACAGGAGGAAATATATGAATCACATCAAAAAAGAGTGCGTAGCTATGCTGCTTGCCGGCGGTCAGGGCAGCCGTCTTTACGCACTGACACAGGATATGGCAAAGCCTGCCGTTCCTTACGGCGGTAAGTACAGAATTATCGACTTCCCGCTCTCTAACTGCGTAAATTCGGGTATTGATACCGTTGGTGTTCTGACGCAGTATCAGCCTTTGGTACTCAACGAATACATAGGCAACGGTCAGCCTTGGGGTCTTGACAGAGCGCACGGCGGCGTGCACGTTCTGCCCCCTTATGAGTCCGCTGCAGGCAAGGCTTGGTATTCCGGCACAGCTAATGCTATCTACCAGAACATCGGCTTCGTTGACAGATACAACCCCGAGTATGTGGTTATCCTTTCGGGCGACCACATCTATAAGATGGACTATGCAAAGATGATAGACTATCACAAGGAGCAGAACGCTGACGCTACTATCGCGGTACTTGAGGTTCCGTGGGAGGAGGCTCCCCGCTTCGGTATCATGAGCGCAAATCCCGATGGTACTATCTATGAGTTCGCTGAGAAGCCTGCTGAGCCTAAGTCCAACCTTGCTTCCATGGGTATATATGTATTCACATGGTCTAAGCTGAGAAAGCACCTCATCGACAACGAGAACGACGAGGGCGCTACCAAGGACTTTGGTAAGAACATCATTCCTATGATGCTTGCAAACAACGAAAAGATGGTTGCATACCACTTTGACGGCTACTGGAAGGACGTTGGAACTATCGACTCTCTCTGGGAAGCTAATATGGACGTGCTCGACCCGAACGTTCCCCTCGATCTGCTTGACGACAGCTGGAAGATATACTCCAGAAACCCTGTTATGCCGCCTCACTACACAGGCGAGAACAGCAAGATCGAGAACTCTATGGTTGCAGAGGGCTGCGAGATCTACGGTACAGTTGATTTCTCCGTTCTGTTCGCAGGCGTAACTATCGAAGAAGGTGCAGTTGTTACCGACAGTATCATCATGCCCGGCTCTGTTATCAAGAAGGGCGCAGTTGTTGAATACGCTATCGTTGGCGAAAACTGTGTTATCGGCGAGGGCGCACACATCGGTGACCGTCCCGAGCGTATTGAAGACAAGTCGCAGTGGGGCGTTGCAGTAATCGGACACAAGGTAAACGTGTCTGCTAATGCAGTGGCTGCTCCCAAGGCTATGATCTCTAAGGATATTTGATAAGGAAAGGACGTTTTTGATATGGCAAGTATGGCTAATGTTTTAGGACTTATTTTTGCTAATATGCATGAAGCAAACCTTCCCGAGCTGACTAAGGCAAGAGCGATGGCGAGCGTTCCTTTCGGAGCAAGATATCGTCTGATCGACTTCCCCCTGTCTTCTATGGTAAATTCGGGAATCACACAGGTTGGAATTATTACAAAGCATAACTATTACTCACTGATGAACCATCTCGGAATGGGTAGTGAGTGGGATCTCGCAAGAAAGACAGGCGGTCTGCACATTCTGCCTCCCTACGGCAGAGAGGGCAGCGGTATCTACCGCGGCAGACTTGAGGCGCTTGCAGGCGCAGCTGAGTTTATCCGCGAGTCTGACGCTGAATATGTTGTTATGGCAGACACAAATGTTATCGCTAACATGGATATCAGGCCTATGATAGATTACCATGAGAAGAGCGGTGCAGACATCACCTGCGTTTACGGCAGAGGTGTTTACACAACTGAAAGAGCTATGACAAAGACT
>SVMQ01000015.1 GCA_015067375.1 Oscillospiraceae bacterium
TCGCTCAGCACATAACGTATTGAGTCCGTGTTGATGAGCAGGCTCTGCCCTACCGCAAGCTGTGCGGAATTACGAAGTCCGTTGTCCGCCGCGAGC
Organism: Oscillospiraceae bacterium; assembly: GCA_015067375.1. Taxonomy (GTDB): domain Bacteria; phylum Bacillota; class Clostridia; order Oscillospirales; family Ruminococcaceae; genus CAG-115. The sequence goes on from SVMQ01000015.1 coordinate 97, forward strand.
CGAAGCTGTGACACACCGAAGCGCCTGGCGATGCTGCCGAGTGTATCGCCGCTTTCTACTGTATAGATGATCATACTGCACCTCCAAATGCACAAGGTTCATTTGTACATTATATGCAGTCGCCCATGCGGATGTTACGGCGCTTGTTGCGGCACGCAAAAACAGCTCCCGATCAGTGTCGGAAGCTGTTCTCCACTATAAATATTGCTCAGATCATAGCCAGAACATGGAGTGCAAACCCAAGGTCAGCGAATAAGATGACCACAGGAATAACGGTTGCAGGTGTCTTTGCCAGACTGTGTCTTTGCAAAAACAGCACGCCCGCGCACAGAAGTCCTATCAGCGAAGCTGCAAGCGCCATAACGGAATAGCGCATCGAAATGCAGTCGATGTAATGATCCACCGTGACAGCGGTCAGTCCCTCTGCAGCAAGCACAGCAACATCATCGCTGAACATATACCGCACCTCGTAGTCCAGATTCTTCACCATGCCGCATATCTCAACGCCGCCCCCACTCAGGAATTTCTTGTCCCAGTCCTTGTCTGCCCTGACAACGGCGCATTTCGTGTAATCCTCGTTGAAGATGATGTAGAAATGCTCCTTGCCTGTAGGGATCAGGGATGCCGTATGCGACACGGATGCGTATTCGGGGCTTACCTCGGTAACGACACCTTTGACGTACTGACCCTTTTCAAAGCTGCCCTCGAAAAAGCTGTCAAGCGTTACCTTGTCGCCTATCGCGCATATCTGCACGATGCTCAAGATCAGAGCGCCTAATACCATAAGCAGACAAAATATGACTGCTATGCTCCCTTTTGCATTACCCATACCAAATCAAGCCTTCATGCGCTTCTTATAGTCAGCCTTGATCTCCTCGAGAGCCTTAGCATCCTCCTTGCGCTTTGCTCTGGCCTGATCCTGGATAGCCTGTACCTCGTCGATACCTGTAACGATGGTCTGCCATGTCTGCTGCAGAGTTTCTACCTTGATTGAAGAACCTGCGGACATTGCAGCGATAGCCTTGCTCTGATCTACGGTGTTCTGAGCGTTCTTTATCAGCATCTCGTTGGTCTTTTCATCAAGCGCGTTGAGGGACTCAGCCTGGATGCGCTGTCTCTTCAGCATGATAGCCTGTGCAAGAGCCTGCTTGAACACGGGCATCGTGATGATGAATGCGGAGTTGATCTTTCTGATGAGGTTGAGGTTGGAATACTCCATGGTCTTGAGCATGGGAACGGTCTGGATAGCAACGTTCTCTGCAACCTTGAGATCCATTACGCGCTGGTCGAGTATCTCTCTCATCTGCTTGAGGTTGGAGAGATCCATGCGGATGGTGCCGTCCTCGGGATTTGCAGCGACCTTCTGCTCGTACTCGGCGATGAAAGCGTCAAGCTCCTTTACACCCTGCTCGCCTGCCATGATGTACTTGACAAGATCCTGATAATAGCCGAGGTTAGCCTCGTACATATTGTCGAGCTTGGTGTTTGCACCCTCGATCTCTGTTTCGTACTGCTTGAGCTGAACATAGATCTTGTCGATCTCTGTACCCATTGTGTTGTACTTGTTAAGGATCTTCTCAAGCTTCTTCTTGAGGTTGCCGAACAGACCCGGCTTCTCATCCTTGATCTCGTCGATGTCGAACTGATCCATGATAGCAGCGAGGTTCTTCAGCATAACGCCTGTGTCGTTGATCTGTGCGATGCTCATAGAGTTGAGCACCTGATCGGATGCCTTGGAGATCTCCTCTGCAGCTTCAGCGCCGAACTTTACGATGGTGTTCGCATCGTTTACGTTGATGGTGCTTACGAGCTTGTCGATCTCCTCGCTTGTTGCGAGCTGCTGCTTGATCTCCTCAGTCTTTACGACGATGTTGAAGTTCTGCACTTCCTCGATCTTCTGCTCGAGAGCCTGCTCCTCAACGGACTGAACGACAGTGCCTGTGGTCTCAACAACTGCTTCCTTTGCAACCTGTGCGCCTGGTGTGAACTGTAATCCCATAATACTTTATCCTTTCCTGAACAGCTTTCCGAAAAATCCGCTGTTTTTGTCGTCGGAGGGGATCTTGAATTTCGGAACCTCCAAGTTGTACATAAACTCATTCATGGTATGCTCTTCAAAGGCACGGCTGTCCACGAATGTTTCAAGGTTTCTGTACCCCGTCGGGGTATAGATCAGTATATCAAAACCGAAAAGGTTGCACAGGACGGTGCGTACGCACTCCTCCAGTGTAAACGTATCCTCAACGGTATCAATATAGATGAGCTTCGGTATCTGCTTTGTAAAATCGAAGCGCTGCAGTATCTTGAGCGTTTCCTTGTCAAAGCTGAGTCCGTAGTGCAGTATGCTGCACATCAGGTCGTCGCCCTGCAGCTTTAAAAAGCCGCTGTCTGCCGCCTCCTGCAGCTTGAAGAATATAAAATCCTGCAAGCGGTCGGGCAGGTAGCTGTAACGGTTGAGCGTGGAGTTTTTCAGCTTCTCCGTGTCTATCTCGCCGTTACGGTAATAGCCGCGGTAGGCAGACAGGTCAAGGTCGCCGTCTGTCGCCCTGTTCGGCTCTTTTATTATCAGCGTCGTTTCAGGCGTGAGCCTGTCGCGTATCTCGTCCCAGTATGCGTTCTGATTTCCGTCCTTTACGCCGCTTATCTTAGCGAAGATATTCGGAACGCTGACGAGATTTCCGTTGACCGCAAAGCCTGTGCGGAACTTGGACTCATGCCCCCACAGGATGCCTATCTCCTCAAAGGTGGTCTTTAGCGTCACCGCCTGAGAATTGGGGAACTGGAAGCTGCGGAATATGCCTGCCTCGCCGTTGTACAGCATCGTGTCAAGCTCGCGCTCCGCGGAGTACGCGACAGTCGCCATCTTCATCTTGACGGGCTTGTCGGGGTACTTTCCGCTCTCCTTTGACTGCGGAAGCTGGAATATCTGCATACGGTTTCCTAAATTCTTGTCAACCGTTATGTCCAGCATATTCTTGTTTGGCGTGATATAGATGACATCAAAGCCGCAGCGCGACATGAAATGCAGGAAAAACAGCTCCGACTGGGATATATCGCCGTAATACAGCACTGTGGGGATGTCCTCGTACTGCACCGCGTATTTTCTCGCCTGAGTGCAGCGATACAGCCATGTCACAAGCTTGTTTCCGTAGTTCATAACGACCGTCTGGTTGCCGTTGAACAGCTCGTCCAGCATCTCCCGAAGCGCGTTCTGCGCGAGCGCTGTCCTTGCAGGATCACCGTTGAGCTTTATCAGCAGCGCCAGAGCGTCTATCATGTCCTTGGTGCTGGTGCGCGGTATCGCGCCAAGCGCCTTGACTTCATCGGCGTTGGGGTTGTCCAGCGTTTTTTCGATGAAGATGAGCTGCTTCTTGCTGCCTGCAAAGCCTTCCTTGAACTTGATGAGCATATTGGTGTACACCGCTTCCTCATCGTAGCCGATAAGTCCAGCGAAATACACGGGTATCTCACAGCCGTCAGTGTAGACGTTGCCGCGCTTTATCACACGCTCCTTATGAGAGAGCATGAGATCCTCGAAGATACCTGCCGCCGTTGTATCAGCACGCTGTACAAGGCTGCTGAATTTCTCCGCTGCCGCTCTCATGGAGCTTAGCTGAGCCTCGCGGCTGAGGTCGATGTTGTCGAAATCCACCTGCACGCGCATATTCTTTGCGCCCGTCACAGTGGTTATCTCATTGCGGTGAGAGAAATTCAGAAAATCCGCGTCCTCGCCGTACGATACATAGATGATGTCAACGCCTGCCGCCTTCATCATGTAGAGGAAGAAAAGCTCGCGCAGGGTCGCCGCACCTATGTAGAAGATACGCTTTGGCTTTGCGGCAAGGTACTTCATCAGCCAGCACAGCACTACAAAGTAGGTGTTCTTCTTGTTTGCGCCGCAGTTTTGCACCGCCTCAGCTATGACAGCAGCAACTGCCGCGCTGTCGCACTGCAGCCTCTGCGAATTGAGCCATGCGTTCAGTCCCTGCTTTATCGCATCTGTGTCCTCAAAATTCGCCGCGGTATATGCTGCCGCAGCCGCTATCTCCGTGGTAGTGGCGAGGGGCAGCTTATCACGGAAGAACAATCCGTCCTTCTGCACCGAAATAAAGCTGTCGATCAGAAATCCGCGGAAAACATCCTCGTTGTCGTAGCCTGCGTATCTCTTAAATCCGATTTCTGCCATGTTCTGACCGTCCCTCTCCGAATAATTGCTGTGTATACATCAGTCCGTTACCTCAATGCCGTAGTTGTTGCAGAGCTTCACAAGTCCGTCGCGGTAGCCGCGGCCGACCGCGGACACCTTCCACTCGCCCTTGTAGAGATATATCTCCATCGCAACGACCGTAACCTCGTCGCTCAGACCGTACATGGTGTACGTCATGCGCTCTGCACCCGAGGCGCTTATGGTCATCTTTGGAGAGATGACCTTTGAAAAGCTCTTCGCCGCGTTTCCGTCATAGATAGAATATGCGATAGCGATGCGCTGCACGCTGCTGTCCATCTTTGCAAAATCTATCCCGATGCGCCCGTCTGACGGGTCATATACCACCTCGCCGTTGACCGAGCTTTCGTTTCCGAAGAACACCAGTCCTCTTTCACCGAGGCTCTTTTCATCGCTGCCCAGCAGGAATATGTACGGGTCTATCTCCATGCCTGCAGGTATGCCTGCCGAAAAGCGTATCTCGCACTTTGTGCCGACATACTGATACAGCGAAATGCGCTGACCCTTGCGCATATCAAGCACTGGAAGCTCTTCAAGCGGCGCTGTCGTCATGACGCTTATCACATCCGCCGTCTGTGCGGCAGGCTGTACAGGCGTGCTCTCAGTGGTGCGCTCAGCCGCCTCATACAGCAGCTTTCCGTTTGCCTGCTCGCCATCAGCAGATGGTCTGCCGCTGACATAAACGCGGCGCGTGAACACCGACTTCACCAGCACCTCTGAATACAGATAGTTCATGGCGCTGAAGCCGCTGACAGTCACCGTGACCTCGTTCATTCCTGCGGTCAGCTTTGACGGCAAAAAGCTCAGTCCGTTGGTGTTGCAGATTATCTCCGCATCCGTAGGCACGAGTACCTTTATGATGTAGGTATTGGTCTGCTCCGCGGCAAAGCTGCCAAAATTCAGCGTGCGCGGAAAATCAAACATGGAGTCCTCAGAGCCAAAGCCTCTGCACTGACCCAGAAGCTCCACATCCTTTACGGAAACAGGCTTATGCGCGACTATCGCCGCCTCTGACAGGTCGCCCTCTGTAAGCTCCACGCGAAGCCCCTCAATGGACGCACCTGCACAGCTTATCTCGATAACACTGCCGCGCTTAGCCCATACCGTGGTATTGCTTCCGACAAGTCGGAGCGGCTTTGTGATATGTACGGGACCCTCGAACTCGCCCGAGGGCAGCACCGCGGTGCCGCCTGCAGGAGTGCGGGAAATTATCTCGTTGATTGTTTCAGCCATGCTGCCGACCTCCGAATTTTATGGTTAGTTTTTGTGTTAGCTGTATCAGCCAAAGATCACACATTTACGCCGTATGCTCTGCACAGCGCTTCAAGTCCGCCCTGATAGCCTGCTGCAACAGCGTTGAACTTCCAGTCGCCGTTGTAACGGTAGATCTCGCATACAACGAGTGCTGTTTCGATGGAGAACTCCTCAACGAGATCGAAGCGGAGAGTTTCCTCGCCGTTTACATCGTCGGGGTTTTCTATCTTTACTACGCGAACATAGGAGTTGGACACCTGTCCGAAGTTCTGATTCTTGGACTGTGCGTCGAAAATAGTTACAGTCACTGCGATCTTGTCGATCTCGGGAGGTATCTTTGTAAAGTCGATGATGATAGCCTCGTCGTCGCCGTCGCCCTCGCCTGTGCGGTTGTCGCCTGTGTGTACTACCGCGCCGTTTCTTGCGGAAAGATTGTTGTAGAATACGAAGTCCTCGTCACAGAGTACCTTGCCGTTTGCACCAAGCAGGAATACACACGCGTCGAGGTCGAAATCAGCGCCGCCGTCATAGCGGTTGACATCCCAACCAAGACCTATTCTTGCTAATGTTACAGACTTGTCAAGACTTACTCTCTGACCTTTTGAAAGATTAACGGGCATTGTTTTGTCCTCCTGAATATTTATTCCGACGGGCGGAGCGTGCCGCCCATCGGTAGTTTATAGGGTATACCGCTCAAAGATCGTGCGGTGTAGCCAAAAGTTACTTCTTGCTTACCGCGCCTGCGATAGCCTTTCTGATGAGATCAACGGGGATGATGGTGATAGCCATACCGAGAACGAGCAGCCACTCAGAAACTACCAGACCGTAGCCGCCGAGGATAGAGCCGCCTACATACGCCATAATTACCTGAACAACGGCGATTATGCCGAATACGATAAGGAAGCCCTTGTTTCTCTTGATATTGTCGAAGATGTTGATCTTCTCTGTTCTTGCGTTGAAGCCGTTGAATACGGCGATGAAGATGAAGAATGCGAAGTATGCTGTGTGCAGATAAGCATGAGGCTCCAGGTCGCCGCCGCCCATTCTGATAACGCCCATCTTCTCAAGCCACTCTGCGCCGAGAAGCATGAACAGCGAAAGGATGAATGTCCATCCTGCACCTACTGCGATCTGGCTCATCATGTTCTTGCTGACGATAGGCTCGGAGCGGTGCTTGGGCTTCTCCTTCATGTATCTGGAGAGAGCAGGCTCGCCGCCGAATGCAAGTGCCGCAAGCGTATCCATTACGAGGTTTACCCACAGGATCTGGATAACGGACAGCGGATTTGCCATACCGAGAAGCGGACATACAAAGCTGATAAGCACTGCCGCAACGTTGATGGTCAGCTGGAATATGATGAACTTTCTGATAGAGTTGAAGATAGTTCTGCCGTAAAGGATAGCCTTGTCGATGGAGTTGAAGTTATCGTCGAGTATAACGATATCGGAGGCTTCCTTTGCAACCTCTGTACCGCCGCCCATTGCGAAGCCTACGTCAGCCTTCTTGAGGGCAGGAGAGTCGTTTACGCCGTCGCCTGTCATACCTGCAACGAGGTCAAGCTCCTGTGCAAGTCTTACAAGGCGGCTCTTGTCGGAGGGCAGCGCACGCGCGATAACGCGGATATTGCGGAGCTTCTCCTTGATCTCCTCGTCGGACATCTTTGCAAGCTCGTCGGAGGTGAGAACTACATCTGTATCGGAGGTCAGCAGACCTGCTTCCTTTGCGATGGCAACAGCTGTTTCCTTACGGTCGCCTGTTATCATAACTACCTGCACGCCTGCGCCGTGTACCTCTGCGATAGCGGTTACGGACTCGGGACGAACCTCGTCACGGATACCAACAACGCCGACCAGCGTCCAGTTGTTGCTGTCGGGGAGAGCGTCCTCGCCGAGAGCGTCCTCGGAGGTGGCGATCGCAAGCACGCGGATAGCGCGGTTTGCAAGCTCGTCTATCTTTGCATTGAGGGCAGACATATCAAAAGTCTGCTTCTCGCCGTTTGCGTCGTAGTAGTGGGAGCATCTCTGGAGTATCTTCTCGGGAGCGCCCTTGATGAGTGAAAGGTTGTATTCGCCCTCAACCTGTGTTGCGGAGTACTTGTTTGTGGAGTTGAAGGGGATATTGCCGACAGCCTTTACCTTTGCGGTGCTATTGGCGTTCATCGCAAAGCCGAGGATAGCGCGCTCTGTTGCGTTGCCGCCAAGTACCTTTCTGTCCTTGCCCTCGCCCGAAATAAGGGAGAGCGTGTTCTCGTGGATGGACAGCGCAAGGATATCGGACAGCTTGCCGCCTACATCCTCAAACGTCTTGGACTCGTTCACAGCGCCGTCGATGAACAGAACAGCCTCAAGCTTGCCCTTTGTGATAGTACCTGTCTTATCGGAGAACAGGATGTTCAGAGAACCTGCGGTCTCGATACCTGCAACCTTACGAACGAGGACATTATCCTTGAGCATCTTGCCCATGTTCTGAGCGGAAACGATAGCGATCATCAGCGGAAGTCCCTCAGGAACAGCCATAACGATGATGATAACAGCCAGCATTACCGCCTCGATAACAGCCTGAAGCGTAGCTACCCACTGGAACGCGCCGTCAGCGCCGATGAAGAAGCTTGCGGGGTCGAAGCCTGTTTCGATGAATACTGTTACGAACAGCATAGCTACCGCGATAGCCACACCGCCGATGTAACCGAACTTAGAGATAGCTCCGGCCAGCTTGCCGAGCTTTACCTGCAGGGGAGTTTCACGGTCGTCGTCCACCTGAAGCTCGCTTGCGATCTTGCCGTAAACGGACTTGTCGCCGACTACTGTTACTTCCATAACAGCGTTACCTGAGCATACGACAGAGCCGCGGAACACCTTTACCTCGTTGTCGAAGTTGAGGGACTCGTCTGTGTCTGTCCAGCCCTCGGGAGCAGCGACCTTCTTAGCCTCGCGGCTCTCGCCGTTGAGGACGGACTGGTCTACCTTGAGGTCGCCGTCTACCAGGATACCGTCAGCAGGGATCTTGTCGCCTGCCTGAAGCAGTACACAGTCGCCTGTGACGATGTCGTTGATAGCGACCTCGGTTATCTCGCCGTTTCTGTACACCTTGCACATGATACGGGAAGCCTCTTCCTGAAGCTTCTGGAATGCGTTCTCGTTTCTGTACTCGGAGAATGTGGATACCAGTGTCGCAAGAGCGATAGCGATGAAGATTCCGACAGGCTCATACCACTCGGGCGCACCCTCCTTGATGACGCCTGCGATGCCGAGTATCGCCAGCACTACGTTAACGAGAAGTGCAACGATGAGTATCTTTATCATCGGGTCGCCGAGGTTGCCCTTGAGCTTATCCCAGAAGCTCTCGGACGCCTGCTCTGTCATACTGTTGTCGCCGTATTTCGCTTTACTTTCAGCGACTTCCTGATCTGTTAAGCCGAATTTTTTCATGTTTGTTCCTTTCTTGTGCATTCCGCACGGGCCTTAAGTAACGGATACCTCCGCCAACAGACCGTTTTCACGGTTCGTCATGCGGAATACCGCACCATCCTTGAGTTCAACGGCACTTCCCTTGGGTACTAGCCTGCCTGACGGCGAGACCATGCCCTCGATGCCGTTGTTGACAAGCAGCCACATTCCGTTATGCTTGCATACATACGCGCGCATATCGGTGCTTGCCTTTTCGTCGTTGTGGACGTTTGAATAGACGTGCCAGTCGAACAGCGGCATTCCGTCATACACGAATGCGTCGCCATTGTTTCTGAAAACGCCTTTTCTGCCACGCATCTCGCTCTGAAAGCGGATGCGGATTATCCTGTCGGTCGTCCTTGTACCGCAGAACGGGCAGACGGGCTGATTCTCATCTCTGAGAATAAACCACTTTTTATCACAATTGGGATTGGGACACTGCTTTAGTCTGTCCCATGCGCGGAGAAGCTCCGCCTCCCATTCCATGGCGGTAGGGCGCTCCTCGGGATCGTGAAGTCCATCCACGAACGCACGCAGGAACAGGTTTTCCAGACCCTTTGAAAGCGACTGGATAGTCACCTTGAGATCGGGCGGTCTGTTGCTTGTGTCGTTCGGGTTCTCGATGAAGGTCGCCATAGGCCCCATCGCAAGGAAATCGTCCTTTTCCGCGGACTCGTGGCTGTAGATCTTTGGGCCTATCAGCGGATGCCGCAGGAAGAGATATTCATACATAAGCACAGGCAGCGCGTGCAGGTCTGTCTGCACACACGGATAGCTGCGCTTTGAGCTGTCCATGCCCATAGTTTCCAGCACCTCGGGCGCGATATAGCCCCTTGTGCCGCATACCTCGGGCGGATACTTACCGGGCACTACCAGCGAGTCTATGTCGATGACCACGCTGGAGCCTGTTTTCGGGTCGATAAGCACGTTGTTGCAGGACAGGTCGGAGTGTGCCAGACCTGCCTGATGCATACGTCTGACGGAGCGCGCCAGACCTATCGCGGTGCGAAGCATCATGCGGAAATCGCCAAGCTCCTGCGCCGCTATGTACCTGCGGTTCCTGCCCGTAAACCAGTTGCTCTTCTTATCCTTGCCCTTGAGGTTAAGGACAGCCGAAGCACCGTCGCCGAAGAAGAAATTCTGCGGATAGGTCGGACAGACGATGCCGAATTCTGGCGAGCTTACTATGCCCACAGGCCAGCAGAAGCGCGTTCTGAAATAGTCTGCGGTCTTTTCGGTATTGCCCAGCGCACCGCCGTCCTTTTCGGAAACGGTGGGGTTGTAGATGCTTACGATACTGCGGATGCGATCCTGTATCTGAGGATCATGCGCGTTGCGCGGATCGTTGAAGAACTGTACCACGAACCTCTTGTCGGGAGTGAAGAAAGTGTGCTTCATTCCGCCGCGCGGCGCATTGGCATCCAATACATATTCAATTGTTTCGCCGCTTTCAAGGGTCGCGGTACGGATCTCGCCGCTGTTCATAGTCTATTATTCCTTTATCTTAATAATTACCAATGTTCTGTCATCAAAGCTGCCGCGCTCGTTGTAGTTGTCGAGCCACGTCAGCAGGCGCTCCTGCGCCGTGTCACCCAGCGATATGCGGTAAGCCTCCAGCGAGTGGCATTTCAGCGCGTCGCGCTTATCCCAGAGCATATCAACAGCCTCAGCGCCGCCGTCCTCTGGTATAAGCTGCTTTGCATACTGCAGCTCGACGCTGCGCTGGCTCATGGAAACAGAGCGGAAACGGATAGGCTCGGGCTGCTCTGGTACTGTACACTCGCCCTGCATGGGAAGTATGCCGTTCAGACACAGATCGAGATACAGCCTCTTCATCATCGGCGCTGCGGGGAAATAGTCATCCGCCACGCCGTCACTCATAAGCATGAAAACATCCGATCTGCCGCGGCTTATCCTTGTCTTGCCTGCGATCACGTTGTCGTTTATCGTGCGCTCGGAGAGGAACTCAGTTTCGCCCGAAAAAGCGCCGCTGTCAGGCTCTCCTAAGAGCTTAAGGCAGCTCGCCGCATCAGCGCCCGAGTTGACGCCGCAGATGCAGCCGTCGCCTATCTGTGCGGTGACTGCAAAGCTCTCACGATGACCGTCCACCTCCAGCGGGATCACTATCGCCGCAAGGAACGTGGATGACAGGTCTGCAAGCACAGGGTTTCTGCCCAGTGCCGCAAGGCAGGTCTTATCGTTGTATATAGTTTTAAGATGCTCGATAACGCGGTCGAATGAGCGCCGCGCCGCATCCTGCACCAATGGTGCTATCTTTCCGCACGCCGCCATAAACGCCGCGCCCGTCATATCCGAAGCAAGGTCGCCTTTGAGCGTGGGGGTATCCTTTAAAAGCTGTGCCAGCTTTTCCTTGAGATACTCCACTGCGCCCTCGCAGCACAGCCTCGCGCCAATGCGCGACAGCGGCTTTGAGCCTGCTCCATCAGCCACCACCGCGATAACACAGCCGTCAATAACGGCGGTCTCAAACCAGTCGTCGCAATTAGAGCCGTCGTGCTTGTGCTTCTTGCCGCGCGCACGCGCACATATCACCTCGGCGATATCAGCGTCGGTGTACTTTGCGTGGCACTCCGTATGCAGCTCCACACCGTTGTCGCTGATAGGCTTATACTGCCATATAGATGCGGTATGCTCCATTACCTCGCGGTCGGTGAGCTTCGGCGGCTCCTCGTCGATGAGCACGCTCTTGCGCTCCTCCTCGTGGATAAGATCCTCATAGGCAATAGACTCCGCTATCTCCTCGGGAGTGGGCGGCGTGGTCTGCGATGCCTGCTCGTGCATATCCACGCGCTCTATCTTCGCCAGCGGAACGCCGTTTATGCGCACGGGTCTGATATCTTCATTGTCCATAATCTCACCCTACTGCCATTAAGGCACGATAACAAAGCCCTGAGGAGGTGGCGGAAGCGCAACAGCCTCGCCGGGCATAGCGTCGATGCTCTTGGAGGACGCCTTGATAGATCCGCTGACCCAAGCAAAGAACTGTGCCATGTCGCCTGCGGTCAGATTGTTCATCATCAATACATTATTTGTTATTTTCTTGAGAGTATTCGTGTTTGCGTTTGCACCTGCAGCACAGGCGATGATGTTTCCTGCGGCCACTCCCTTGAGCGCGTCGATGCCATCGTCAAGGTTATCTGTAGGCGCACCGTCTGTCAGCAGGAATACCAGCGGCTTCCAGTCGCCCTTCTGGGTGGGAGTGGAGGTGCGTACCTCCGCCTTGATGCACTCGGAAAGCACTGTCAGCGCCGCGCCCAGAGCGGTAGCTCCGCCTGCAGCGATCTGCGGCTCCTTGAACAGCATCAGCTCTGTCAGAGGTGTGATCTGACGCGCGGAGCTGTCAAATGTTATAACGGACAAGCAAGCTGTTTCCAGCGCCTGAGGGTCGCTCTTAAGCTCTGATACAAGCGCCTTGATGCCCTGTTTTACTGCCTCGATGGGTTCGCCTGCCATTGAGCCTGAACAGTCAAGCAGCAGGTAAACGGGAAGCCTTCTTATGTAGTCTGCCATAATAACCTCCGTATTATTTCCGCCTCCGCAAAATTGCACGGAGAGGGTGTTCATCTGTCAGAAGATATTGCTCTTCAATTTACTATTATAGCCCAATTTGCTGAATATGTCAATACTTTATTATAATAGCACCTGAAATAATAACACGATCGTTCCAAGCAGATAAAAAAAGCGCAGACGGTCAATAAAGCCATCTGCGTTGCAACGATCAAACCTAAAAATGGGCAAAAAAAACGCCGTGAATTCTTCCACGACGAATTTATCTGGAGCGGATTACGAGGCTCGAACTCGCTACCTCCACCTTGGCAAGGTGGCGCTCTACCAGATGAGCTAAATCCGCATATGGCGACCCGGATGGGACTCGAACCCACGACCTCCGCCGTGACAGGGCGGCGTTCTAACCAACTGAACTACCGGGCCGTTGGGAATCAAGGAAAATTGGTGGGAGTTACAGGGCTCGAACCTGTGACCCTCTGCTTGTAAGGCAGATGCTCTCCCAGCTGAGCTAAACTCCCATTCAATTCCGTTGTCATCATGTCTTCCCTGACGACTTCTCCATTTTACTACAAACTCGTCCATTTGTCAACACCTTTTTTGAAATTTAGCATTTTGCATAATTGTTTTCACAGATATTGCATTTAATTGTCAGCAATGTACAAGACACGCTCATGGAATTCCATAAAAAACCAGGAATACAGCTTATCTCACTGCAGATAATAATCGTGAGATATCCACAAAAGGAATATCTTTGCGCATGAAAAAGGAGCGTGATATATATGATGGACAAAATCGCACTTACACTTCTTATCGTCGGCGGACTTAACTGGGGTCTTGTCGGAATATTCAGCTTTGACCTTGTGGCATGGCTGTTCGGTGGTCAGGGTGCTGCCCTCAGCAGGATAGTCTATGTGCTGGTAGCGCTGTCTGCAGCGTGGTGCATCTCGCTGCTGTTCAGAAAAAACGCAGTTACAGCCGAGGAAATGTAAAAAGAGGCGCGGTTTCATGCCGCGCCTTCTCAATTGCAGTCAACTTCGTATCGGCTCTTGCTGAAATTTCCAATCATCAAAGCGCTTTGGAATTAAAGTCGTAGACCAACAAAATAAAAATGAGCCAAAATACATTTCAGTCTATACTATTTAGTCAATTCTTTTCCACACTTAAAACAGAAATGATAAGCTGCGTTATTCTTAGTTCCACAATTTGTGCAGTATAATTCATTATTGCAAGGCTCTAATACTGGATAACATTTTGCTTCATTATCGTTAGATATATTTTGCGAAATTACATTACCAGCATTTTGTTTAAATGTATGATATACTATTACTACTGGAGAAGTCGGAGCAAATTTTGTTCGCTTATTAAATTGAGTAGTGCCATTAATAGATATTTCTTCGACTTCACCGTCTTTAGTTATCCAGCCTTTAACTAAGTCTTTCTTTTCAATATAAGTAATATCTAAAAATCCACACGCAACAAATGCAGCGCGAGCTTTCAAATAATGATCCCCAATTAATTCGTTTATATTTGGCGACTTAATCTCAACTGTGTGATTGTATGCTGCTGGCTTATGACCACTGTTATTCTTTTCAGATGATTCCATTATACCACAAGCGGTATTTAACGTAACCTCACCAACAGTTTTTATTATCGATTTCGTCGCTACTGTTGTTACTATTTTTCCTACAATTCCCATAGTTCACCCACCATCCCAGAAAGTAATCATCCATACCGCATTTTACAAAAGCTCCAGCAAAATGAATTACTGAAGCTTTACTGGTGCGCCTGACAGGACTTGAACCTGCACGCTTTCGCATTGGAACCTAAATCCAACGTGTCTGCCAATTCCACCACAGGCGCATATTTATATCACATTAATATTATACCACAACTTCAGCCTTATGTCAAGCCGAAACCTCCGCACAAAAGTTATCCCCTCGGTCGCCCGAGGGGAATTTGTTTACTTGGTGTTGTCCTCGACCCACTTGGCTGCCATCATGGGCGACAGGATGATATCCAGTGTTTCCTGTGCGCCGTCGTAGATGTTCTCAGCCACTGCGCTTCCGTCCTCAGAAGCCTCGCATACATCGTATGTCACCTGCGGACGATACTTGATGCGGCAGTACAGGAACTCGGGCGGGATGTAGTCGATCATGCCGATCTCCTCAAGCCAGAGGAACGGGGACATACCGCCGATGCTGATGTCGTCGATTATCCAGCCACCTGCGTTGATAGCGTCGTTAGCACATACGTACAGCGAGAAGTTGAACTTCTGCTCCTTGTCGCCGTTGAGCAGTCCGATAGAGAAACTCTTGAGCGAGAAGCTGTTGATGATATCCGACTGGTAGTCACAGCACTGGCAGATACCGCCGTAGCCGTACAGCTTGGCATTGATGTCGCGTGCGAAGTAGTTCTTGTAAACTCTGGGCTGCTTGATGCCAGCAATGCGCTTGATCTCGCCGCGCAGGAAGCCGAACTCATCCTTGCGGATGGTGGGAACAGGCTTGAGATAATAGGGCAGCTGATCCAACAGCACCATATTAGGCTCCTCTGTGCTGGAATACAGCGCAGTCAGGATACCTGCAGTCTTTCCTGTGAGGATGAACTCCACGAACTTGGAGAACGCGGGCTTTGGCTGACCCTCGCGCAGCACGATATACTTCACGGTCTTAGCCTTGTCTGCATCAGAGATAGGCTCAGCCATGTCGATTATCTTGAGTATCTTGTTGTTTGCGTCGATAAGTGCGATCTTGTCAAGTGCAAGGTCGCATACATAGATCTTGCCTATCATCTCCTCGATATCAGCAGCAGAGCCGCAGTCGGGCAGCGCTGTCAGTATCTCCGCGGAATCGAAGCTGTAGTGCGCGGTGGAGTACGGGAAGTCGAACACGCGGTTGTTGAACATTCCGCTGTCGATAAGCACATAAACGTCACCGATTATCTCAAGCAGATCGGTGTTGGTAACAACAGGCGGTATCATGAACTGCTTGCCGTAAGCAGCAAAGCGGTAGCGCTTGTTGATATCCAGTGCGAGAGTTACCTCGCCGCCCTGTGCCTTGATCTCACGCAGGAACTCCATAGTGTCCTTGCCGTTGGTGAAGGAGTTCATCAGCAGCGTTACAACGGAGTTGTATACCTGATGGTTCTCAAAACGCATCTCGTGCGCAGAAACAACATCCATAGCCTTCTTGAGGTTGCCGATGTTGATCTTGGATACCTCGAACTGGATCGTGGTAGCGCCCGATGTGATAATGAACTGGAAGTACTTCATGCCGATGCGGTAGCTCTCTCCGAACATCTCGTCGATCACCGCAAACGCCTCTGCAAGCGCATTTTCATCAGCAACAGCGCCGTCAACGACACAGTTGTTCAGCTTTAGGCTGATGATGCTGCTGAAGCCTTCGGACAGACCATAATCACGGATGTGCTTGTTCTTGTCCGAGGACATGAGGAATACCTCATCGTTCTCATGGAACGCATAAACATACTCGCTTCCGCTCTCGTCGGTAGCCTGCTCATGCCAGTTGTACTTTGCAAACAGAACGTGATCGTTCTCGCCCTTGAACCATGCTTCCATCTGATCAAGGTCGTTGTACAGCATCTGCATAGCGGAGCCGTCCTCATGCTCCTCCTTGGTGATGCCGCTGTGCTCGGTGAAGAAGCCGTTCTCCTTGATCTCTGTGAATGTCACAGGCTCCTCGATATTGGGAAGCTTGATGGAGATGGACTCGCAGAACTTCTCGTTAAGGCCCTTTACGAGAGAGCTGGTGTTTATGTAGTTGTAGAAGAACTCGAATACATACTGTCTGGGGCGCAGCATATAGCGGTCAGCACTGTCGGGACGCTTTGCAAGCTCCAGCACGAACAGCTTCTTGTATCTGTCCACGATGTCCACGATATCCTCTTCGATCTCAGCGGACACTTTCTCGATGCAATCATGGCGGATACCCGCACGGTTGTTGGTGATGAACTCGTTGGGAACGCTGACGAAGAACGCGGACAGCTGCTCCTGCAGGAACTCCTGACGGCTCGCCTTGACAAGACCTGTAAGCTCGTAGGTGGAGAAGTAGTTATACTTGTTCATCAGCACCTTTGCAGCCTCGCGTCTTGCGCCGCTGATAGCGAACGGAATGAGATATACAAAGCCGTCGTTCTCCATGTGGATGAAGTCTGCAACGCTCTTGCCGTTCTCAAAGAAACGCACCTTGGGCAGGTCGTTCTCGTCCTTGCGGAACTCCTGGATCTTATATACAACCTCGGGCTTGCCGAAGCTGATGATAGCGATGTTGAATGTACGGGAGAGGGTCTCCTGCTCGTCGGTCGCCTTGAGGTGCTTTTTACGGATGAACGCAAAGCACAGGTCTACCATGTTCATGTAGTCGCCCTTTTCGGAACACATGGTAACAAGGTTGTGATGCAGCTTCTTCTGGCTCTCCTCGTCCAGACCGAACACGATCTCGGTGTGGTTGAACTTGGGGCCGTTAAGCTCCAGCTCGCGCACCTTGAGCGTGCCGCCGTCGTTTACTACACGCAGCGAGTAGTTGTTGGAACGCATCTTGAACCAGTCAACGTTCGCAAATACGCTCTTCGCACCAAGACCGAAGCGGCCCTCGCGCTCCTTGTTTCCGTCGTTTCTGCCGACAGAGAGGTAATAGAATACCTGCTCAAGACTGAATCCCGTCTCGTTGTAGGTCAGCTTTACCTGACCCTCGTCAAGGAATTCGATCATTACCTTGATGTCGTTCTCTTCGTAATCACAGCCGAAAACGTTCTGCAGCAGCTCGCGGATGATGGACTCGCGCGGATAATCCTGCATCATGCCCGTCACGTTGATAGCGCTTCTGCCTGTGTACATACTGTTGAAATAGTCCTTGAACGGTGTGCTGTCCACATCGCCCGAATAGAGCATCGTCTGCAGCTTGCCAAGCACGCCCTTCATGGCTTCCTTATCGCCTGA
This sequence comes from Oscillospiraceae bacterium, assembly GCA_015067375.1. Lineage (GTDB taxonomy): Bacteria > Bacillota > Clostridia > Oscillospirales > Ruminococcaceae > CAG-115. Next base: position 17,508 of record SVMQ01000015.1, read on the forward strand.
TGTGTGATGCTCAAAAAAGTCACCGAGCAGCTTTTCAACAAGCTCATAGCTTTCGCTCATAAATACGCCCCGTTTCTCCGCACCTTGTATTTACGCCAAGCCCTGTGCGGTGTGGCTTCGCGTTAATGGAAAAGGATATCAGATACCCTCGTTGTATATCTTGATATAATCTCTGAAGCTCCTGTCAGAATCCTGCTCGCGCACTCTGTATCTCCAGATACCGAAGAGTACGGGATACTGGATGCTGTCGCCAAGCTCTGAAAGCTCGTTCTTTATGTTAAGATGGAAATTCTCGCCGCTGTGAAGCTCGTCGATGTGCTTCTTTGCTTCCTCGACTCCGCTTACCGCCTCAGCCGCGAAAGACTGGGACTTCCAGCCCTCGTCCTTGAAGCTTGCGCTCATCGCGGAAAGCTTATCGGCTGCGATCTTTTCGATCCTGCCGTCATTGCGGACGCAAAGTCCGTCAAGCGCATTTATCGCTGCGGTTATCTCCTCGTGAGTGGAGTCCTTCGTCAGTCCAAAGCCCTTGCAGATACGCTGCAGCAGCTTGTCAGCAAACTCAGCCAGCTGCTTTGCTGTGGTGATCTTTTCCGTACCGAATACAGCGTAGTCACCCTTGAACTTCTTTATCAGATCGAAGCAGCTGTCTACCTCGCTTGCGTAGCCAACGACATAATTCAGGTCGTCAAATACGCTGCAGAGATGCTCGCCCTTGTCCTCGATATCCAGCAGGATGTTCCTGCAGGGGAGATCGCTCAGGAAAGCGGATGCCAGACTGCCGTAAAGCGCCTTGTCAAGCAC
>SVMQ01000263.1 GCA_015067375.1 Oscillospiraceae bacterium
TGATTGAAAACGGTGGTAAAATAAAGACAGAAGCAAAGGCGCCTTTAATTGAAAGCAGCGTTCTTCGGGTATGACGAAAATGCTGTTATCGGTACAAAACTCGAGACTTGTGCCGACCCCTTATAACAACGGTTTTTCAATTCAAAGGAGATGTTATTATGACTGACAGAAGGTATCTTAAATGGTACAATAAGATCGGATACGGCGCAGGAGATATCGCAGGAAACGTGATATATGCGTTCATATCCACATTCATTATGATCTATCTGACGGACACCGCAGGGCTTAACGCAGGCATCGTAGGTACGCTTATGATGATATCTAAGTTCTTCGACGGATTTACAGATGTGATCTTCGGTGCACTGATAGATAAGACTAAAACAAAGATGGGCAAGGCAAGACCTTGGATGCTGTGGCCCTACATAGGAAACAGCGTTATGCTGGTTGCACTGTTTGCTGTTCCTATGGAGTTTGGCGATGTAGCAAAATATGCATATTTCTTTATCTGCTATACACTGCTGCACGCTGTATTCTACACCGCAAACAATATCGCTTACTCCGCGCTTACCGCTCTTATCACCCGCAATGGCAACGAGAGAGTACAGATGGGCTCCATCCGCTTTATCTTCGCATTCAGCACAAGCCTCCTTATCCAGTGGGGTACTGTTAAGGCTGTTGAACTGTTCGGCGGCGGAGCAGAGGGCTGGAGAACAGTAGCTATCATCTATGCGATCATCGGTCTGGTTGTGAACACGATCTCCGTGTTCTCTGTAAAAGAGCTTCCTGAAAAGGAGCTTGAAAAGGAAAATCCCGCTGACGAAGAAGCTGCAAAGTTCTCCGCAGAAGCATTCCCTGATCTTGAGCTGGCTGACAAAGACAACCGCACAAAAGACGAAAGCAAGAAGTACACTCTCATAGACGCTGCAAAGCTGCTGCTGTCAAATAAATACTACGTGCTGATTTGCGGTGTGTACATTCTTACTCAGCTGTTTTCTGCAACACTCAGTATGGGTATCTACTATATGACCTACATTCTCGGCGATGCAGATATGCTTGGCACATTCTCCCTTGCAATCAATGTTCCGATGATCTGCGGTCTGCTTATCACTCCTTTCCTTGTAAAGAAATGCAAGGGTATGTATAAACTTAACCTCACAGGCTACTTGATCTCCACTATCGCAAGAGCGCTCGTAATGGTCGGCGGCTATATGCAGAATATTCCTATGATGCTTATCTTCACAGGTGTTGCGGCGATCGCAATGAGTCCTATGCAGGGCGACCTCAACGCACTTATTGCAGCTTGCTCTGATTATACCTACCGCACAACAGGCAAGCGTATCGATGGAACAATGTATTCCTGCTCATCGCTCGGCGTAAAGATCGGCGGCGGTATCGGAACAGCATTGACAGGCTGGCTGCTTGCAGCAGGCGGATATGTTGCGAATGCTCCTGTTCAGCCTGAATCCTGCATCAATATGCTTAACTTTATGTATCTGTGGCTGCCTATGCTGCTTAACCTTCTGATAACATTGCTGCTTTCAAGACTGAATGTCGAAAAGGCAAATGAGGACTGGGACAAGACACACGCTGTAACTACCGAGGAGGTATGATCTATGAATCCTACACTGAGCTGGCTTTCTGATCCTGAAATATTTGAAGTAAACCGTGAAAGAGCGCATTCCGATCACAGCTATAAGACGAAGGGCGGCGATCTTCGCCAGAGTCTCAACGGTATCTGGAAGTTCAATTACTGCGAGCATCCCGACGACAGACCTGCTGATTTTTACAAAGCAGAGTATGATGTAACAGCCTTTGATGAGATCAAAGTCCCCGGACACATTCAGTTACAGGGGTATGACAGACCGCAGTATGTAAACACACAGTACCCTTGGGAGGGACACGAAAAGCTCCTGCCTCCGCAGATACCGCAGAAGCACAATCCTGTCGGAAGCTATGTGAGATTCTTTAATGTTGATGAGACACTACTTGGCAAGGAGACCTACATCAGCTTTCAGGGCGTGGAAACTGCGTTCTATGTATGGCTCAACGGTGAGTTTGTAGGCTACTCCGAGGACAGCTTCACTCCCTCAGAGTTCAACATTACCCCTTATCTCAAGGAAAAGGGCAACAAGCTCGCAGTCGAGGTTTACCGTTACAGCACAGCAAGCTGGCTTGAGGATCAGGATTTTTGGAGATTTTCAGGTATCTTCCGTGATGTGTATCTGTACGCTGTTCCCGAAATTCACGTCCGTGATATGAAGGTTATCGCTGATTATGATTACGAAAACGGCAACGGAATCATCACGACAGAGCTTGATATCACAGGCGACAGCGACTATTCGGTTAATATTACCCTTACAGATAAAAACGGCAGCAAGGTATTCGAGAGCGATACAGCAGATGTTACGGCGTCTATCCCCGATATTCAGCCTTGGAGTGCTGAACATCCCTGCCTATACACACTTACTGCCGAGATCATCGCTGACGGTGAGATTATAGAAACAGCAGAAACAAAGGTAGGCTTCCGCACCTTTGAGATGAAGAACGGCATTATGTGCCTGAACGGAAAGCGCATCATTTTCAAGGGAATCAACCGTCACGAATGGAGCGCAGAAGGCGGAAGAGTTGTTACCGAAGAAGATATGATGTGGGACATCCGTTTTATGAAACGCAATAACATAAACGCTGTCCGCACCTGCCACTATCCGAACAACTCTCTTTGGTACAGACTTTGCGATGAGTACGGTATCTACCTTATTGACGAAACGAACCTTGAATCACACGGCACCTGGCAGAAGATGGGCGCTTGTGAGCCGTCTATAAATATCCCTGCTTCTCTTCCCGAGTGGAAGGAAGCCTGCCTCGACAGAGCAAGGTCGATGTACGAGCGTGACAAGAACCACGCAAGCGTGCTGATATGGAGCTGCGGAAACGAAAGCTACTGTGGCGATGATATCGCAGCAATGGCTGACTACTTCCACGAAGCAGACAGCACCAGACTTGTTCACTACGAGGGAGTTGTGTGGAACAGAAAATACGACCATATCACCGATATGGAAAGCAGAATGTACGCAAAGCCTGCCGAGGTTGAGGAATACCTCAGACAGAACACAGGCAAGCCCTACATCAGCTGTGAATATATGCACGCAATGGGCAACTCCCTTGGTGGTATGAAGCTCTATACCGACCTTGA
>SVMQ01000264.1 GCA_015067375.1 Oscillospiraceae bacterium
CAGAAAGACCGTAGTTGGTGTCGTACTGGTGGTTCGGGAACTTCTCCTTCCAGCGTGCGATAAGACTCGGGGGAACAGGTTGTGCGCCGATGTGCATCAAGCGCCACTGTGAAAGTTCATAATCGGACAGATCAAGCTCTCCCCTGTCGATAGCATCAAGTATATCCTGCGCCCACGGAACGAGCAGCCATACGATGGAGCAATGCTCCTCGGATGCGGTCTTTAATATGTACTCGGGCTTTACACCTTTGAGCAGCACGGCCTTTCCGCCCACAAGGAAGCTGCCGAACCAGTGCATCTTTGCACCTGTATGATACAGCGGAGGAATGCAAAGGAACACATCATCCTTTGTCTGACTATGGTGGTTCTGCTCGGTCTTGCAGGAATGTACAAGGCTCTCGTGGTTGTGGAGGATAGCCTTGGGGAAACCTGTAGTACCCGAGGAGAAGTAGATAGCCGCATCATCCGCATCGGTGAGTATGATGTCAGGCGATGCGCTGGAGCAGTTGGCGGTCAGGCTGTCATAGTGTTCTGAGAAGCTGGGACAGTTCTCTCCCACATAGAACAGCAGTCTGTTCTTGCTTATCTCGTCAGCAATGCCCTCAACACGTCCAATAAACTCAGGGCCAAACACCAGAACATCCACCTCTGCAAGATCAAGACAATACTTGATCTCATCGGGCGCATAGCGGAAATTGAGCGGCACAGCAAGCGCACCTGTCTTGAGTATACCGAAATATATAGGCAGCCACTCAAGGCAGTTCATCAGCAGGATAGCGACCTTATCGCCCTTCTTGATGCCGCGCGACAGCAGCAGGTTTGCAAATCGGTTAGCTTTCTCATTGAACACGCTCCATGATATCTCGCGGCGGTAGGTGGAAACGGGATTCGGCTCGATAAGCTCATATTCCTTCCATGTAACGCGGCGAGTTTCCTTGATATCGGGATTTACCTCGACAAGGGCGATATCGCTGCCGTAAAGCTCGGCATTACGCTCTAATATCTCTGTAATAGGCATGATTTTCTTTCCTTTCGGTACTCTTTTTCGCATAAAAGCGTTAATTTCTAAAACACTGTCTCTATTTTATCACAAAAAAGTGCAAAAGTAAAGTGTTTTTTTGCTTTTTTGTCAGAAAAGAGTTTTTCTTGACAGGGAAAGCGGCAGGTGGTATAATTTTACTTAACGTATGGCAAAGGAGGAGCGCAATGAACAGTTGGGATATGGTATTCTTATATCTGGGTGCATTATTACTGTTATCGGGGATATTGCTCGCATCACTCATCATCCTCATAATAAAGGCAGTAAAAAAACTGCCGAAGAAAGCTGCCGCGATAACCTCCGTAATAAGCGCGGTGGTGCTTGTCGCTGAGGCTGTCTTCATCGCTACGCACAGCACATATATCCGCTACAACGACGCATTTGTGCTGGGCAGCAGCATAACTGAGGTCGAAAAGTTCTACGGCGCGTTCGATACAGGCTCATACAGGCAGGGCAACAGCGGCGAGGTCGGCTACTACATCTACACCGACAACGGTCCGATAATGCCCGATCACCTTGACCACTACTATTATATCTGCTACGACGAAAACGGAATCGTTCACAAGGTATATGACGGTAGTCAGCGCGGAGGATAAACGCAGTGACAAGACGATTGGTTTTTTACGCCGAAAAACAAGACCTAGTAAATATTTTCACCGAATTTCAACAAGCTGCAGAGGTATATTATGTCCCGACCTACTCCGACAATGGTCCTGTAACGATATCCGACTTTACTTCCCTCACCGACCTTGGCATTGACCACAGAGGAAGTCACATAGGAAACAGACAGCTTCAAGTTTTCCCGAAATCGACGCCATGCGTATGGCGCGAGTATCAGTGCCTTATCGACAAGGCGAACGCCATAACGCGGCACACCTCGCTGACAGACGAAAACACTGATGCACTCGATATTGACCCAGGAGGAGTATATAAGGAGAACAGCATATTCCCTACCGAGATCAACACCATGCACTACGAAAACTCTGAGGTACGCAGAATGTTTGAACTGCTAAAAAGAATAGTGAAAAAACACTCGGCTAAGATGATAAACGGGTATTCTATCTGTTCAAAGGCATACGAAAACAGACAGCTTTACAGATTTTGCACGATCGACATCAAATCACCGCCCGAATATGATCTCAGGGTGGAATAGGCGCACTATAACAAGGAGATATACACATGAAAAAAGGCTTGATATTAGAGGGCGGCGCGATGCGCGGAATGTTCACCGCAGGCGTTATGGACGTACTCATGGAGAATGGTATAGATTTTGACGGCGCGATAGGCGTTTCCGCAGGCGCGGCATTCGGCTGCAACTACAAGACAAAGCAGATAGGGCGCGTCATCCGCTACAACACTAAGTTTATCCGCGACAAGCGCTACTGTGGAATCAGATGCCTTTTAAAAACAGGTGATCTATACAGCGCGGAGTTTGCTTACGGCGAAGTACCGCTGAAATACGACAAATTCGATTTCGATACATATAACAGCAACCCAATGGAGTTCTATGTAGTCTGCACGGATATAGAAAAAGGAGAAGCTGTCTATCACTGCTACGAGGGCTGGGAGGATCACGGCTTTGACTGGATACGAGCTTCTGCCTCAATGCCGCTCGTTTCAAAAACGGTGAATATAGACGGCATGAAGCTGCTGGACGGCGGTATTTCAGACTCTGTTCCGCTAAGCTTTTTCGAGAGCATAGGCTACGACCGCAATATCGTCGTGCTGACTCAGCCCATAGATTACCGCAAGGGCAAGAACAAGCTGCTGCCTCTGATAAAGCTGAAATACAGGCACTACCCGAAAATGGTGGAGCTTATGGCACAGCGTCACATCAAGTATAACCGCACTATCGCGGATATCATTGAAAAGGAGCAGCGCGGCGAGGTGCTGGTCATACGTCCCGAAGCCACACTACCAATAAGCAGAACGGAAAAAGACCCCGAAAAGCTGAAGTCAGTATATCAACTCGGCAGAAATGTCGCTGAAAAGCGGCTGAATGACGTAAAGCGCTTTCTCGGAATATAATCAAAACCACCACTGAAGTGGTGGTTTGTACTACCCCTAGAAGGGGTTATTGCCGGCTCAACCCCTAAAGGGGCATTGAAGGATTGGCATAGCATCACTATCTCAGGCAGCCGCTTAAGCGGC
>SVMQ01000016.1 GCA_015067375.1 Oscillospiraceae bacterium
GAGGAGATGAACGTGGTGTTCTGGCTGGCGGGAATGAACACTGTTTCAGCCTTGGGATTGAGATCCTTGTTGGTATGCGCCTGCTGAAACTCAGACTCAAAGTCAGTGGTCGCGCGCAGACCCTTTACGATGACATCCACGTCATCGCGCATATTGAAGTAATCGGCAAGCAGTCCGTCATAGCTTGCGATCTCCACATTCGGGAGATGCGCGGTCGCCTGACGCAGCAGGTCACAACGCTCTGGGATAGTGAATGCGTAGTTCTTGAACGGGTTTATCAGCACCACAACGATGAGCTTGTCGAACATTTTTGAGGCTCTTGTGATTATATCAAGATGTCCGTTTGTTACGGGGTCAAAGCTGCCCGGGTATATTGCTGTTTTCATGGCTGGGGTTCCTTTCGTTTTGTTCAGTCATCCTGCTCTTCGGATGCTTTGGGGCGGTAGATAGTTATCGCGGTGCGCGAGTGGCGCAGCACCTTTGCTATCTCAAATCTGCCGAGATCATGCGGCAGGGTAAGCTCCTTTTCGTGCTCACAGATGATGATGCCGATATCTGACATCTTTTCCTCAAGATGCGGCAGAGCCTTGTTGATTATCTTAAGGTCGTATGGCGGATCGAGTATCGCGATGTCGAATGTTGCGCGTGTGCTTTTCAGAAAAGCAGTGAACGGCATATTGATGACGTGCGCCCTGTCCTCTAATTTCGTGTGCCTGAGGTTTTCCTTTACCACCTTTATCGACGCGATGGCAGAGTCCACGAAATACGCTTCCTTTGCGCCGCGGCTGAGCGCTTCTATGCCAAGCTGTCCGCTGCCTGCGAACAGATCCAGCACTGTGCGTCCCTCTATCTCAAATTGGATCGCGGAGAAGATGGCTTCCTTAACGCCGTCGGTGGTGGGTCTTACGACATCCGTGCCCTCTACGGTGATAAGCTTGCTTCCTCTTGCAGAGCCTGTTATTACTCTCATATCCTAAAATCTCTCCTGTATAAATTCGTATAGCTCCTGTGCTTTTTCGGGGCTGATCTTGGCGGTTATCCTGAGCTGTTCCACGGTGGCTTCCTTCATGCCCTGCTTTGTCTTGAACTCCTTAAGCAGCGCGTGTGCCTTTGCCTCGCCTATGCCTTTTACCTCGGTCAGCTCCAGAGAATATGTTTTCTGCTTGTGCTTGACGCGCTGGAATGTGATGGAGTAGCGATGCACCTCGTCCTGTATATTGGTCAGCAGCTTGAAAAGCGCCTTGTTTGCGCTGACGGATATCTCGCCGCCCTCTTTTGCTATCGCGCGCGTGCGGTGCTTGCTGTCCTTGACAAGTCCGAAAAGCGGCACGCTTATTTTAAGCTCGTCCAGCACCTGTGCAACAGCTGCGACGTGACCCTTGCCTCCGTCTAGCAGTATAAGGTCGGGAAGCGGCGAAAAGCCCTCGTCGCCGTCGAGGTAGCGCTGCATCCTGCGGCGCAGCACCTCCTGCATACAGGCGTAGTCGTCGATGCCGACAACTTCCTTGATGTTGAAGCGGCGGTAGCCTGCCTTGAAAGGTCTGCCGTTGCGGTATACTATCATACCGCCGACGCGCCCTGTTTCTCCGAAGTTTGATATATCGTAGCTTTCGATGCAAAGCGGTATCTTTTCAAGCCCCAGCAGGTCTTTAAGGTCTTCGAGCGCGTTTATCTCCTTGGCAGTCCTGCCGACCTTTAATGCGAGATACTCGCTTGCGTTGTTCTTTGCAAGCACTATCTGTGCCATGCCGTCGCCGCGCTGAGGCACGACGAATTTTACCGCATGGCCTATCTTCTCGCGCAGCAGCTGCGCCACGATATCCATGTCCTCAAACTGACCGTCGATGTATATCTCTTTGGGTATCTCCTCGCGGTCGGGGTAGTAGCTGAGCAGGAAATCCCTGCGCATCAGCGAGGGGTCGTACTCGTCGCCGATGAAGAAATTCTCCTTATCGACCAGCCTGCCGCCGCGGTATTTGACCACCGCAACGCTTGCAAGGCTGATATTCTGTGCAAGCGCCACGATGTCGTAATCGTCTGTTTTATAGTCGAATATCTTCTGGGAATTGTGCAGCCTTGCTATCGCCTGTATCCTGTCGCGGAGCTTTGCTGCTTTCTCAAATTCGAGGTTTTCGGCAGCCTCCTCCATCTCTGCACGAAGCTGCTCTGCTGTCTTTTGTGAGCCTTGCTTTAGGTAATCGAGCGCCTCGTCGATTATCTTCTTGTATTCTTCTGAGGATATCTTGCCGCGGCATACGCCCATGCACTTTTTTATGTGCATATTGAGACAGGGGCGCTCCTTGCCGAAATCCATCGGGAAGCTCTTGCGGCAGGTGGGCAGCATGAAGATGGTGTTTGCCTCCTCCACTGCCTGTTTTACGGTAAAGCCGCTTGTGAATGGGCCGAGGTAATCCGCGTGCGTATCGCTGGTGTTTAGCGCGTAGCTTATGCGCGGATATGCGCCGTGGGATATCTTGATGTAATTATAGCCCTTGTCGTCTTTCAGCAGGATGTTGTACTTAGGCTTGTGCAGCTTTATAAGGCTGCATTCCAGCACGAGTGCATCTAATTCGCTCGGGCAGACGATGAAATCAAAGTCATAGATGTTGCTGACAAGCTTTATCGTCTTTGCGGAGTGTCCTGTATCGCTGCGGAAGTACGATGTGACGCGGTTTTTCAGTGCCTTTGCCTTGCCGACATAGATTATCTTGCCCGTTTTATCTTTCATGAGATAAACCCCGGGGTTGAGCGACAGGCGGTTTGCCTTATCCCGCAGGTAGTCTATACGTTCATTCATGCGCTGCACTCCGATAACAAATAATTACTCACCTTACATTTTACCATCTTTCTGCGAAAAATACAAGGGGTAAGCAAAATAAATTAGTATTTTGCGGCGCTGCCTTGAAAAAGCTAAGCCCCTGAGCGTGATGTCAGGGGCTTTGTTGTGTTTTAGTAGCTGCTGTCGCCTGTGGATTCTCTGAGGATAAGGGAATGCGGCAGCTTGTATGTGGTGGCGTCAGGCTCCTCGGATTTTATGTTTGCGATGAGCTTTTCCACGACTGTTTTGCCCTGCAGGTAGCAAGGCTGCTCTACAGTGGACAATCTCGGGATGAACATATGCGAATATGAGATGTTGTCAAATCCGAAGAACAACACATCCTTTCCGACGGAGATGCCGTTGCGGATGGCATAGGTCATCGCGCCGATGGATATAGTATCGGAGATGGAGAATATTGCATCGGGCTTTTCGCGCAGCCGCATGAGCTGTTCACAGCCCCTGAATCCGCTGTCTGCATCGTAGTCGCCGTAGTATATCAGCTCTTCGTCAACAGGTATGCCTGCATCCTCAAGCGCGCGGCGATAGCCATTCTCTCTGTCGATGGAGGACTGGCTGCGCACTCTTGTGCTGATAAGACCTATCCTTTTTCTGCCCTTGTTGAGCAGAAGCTTTACAGCGTCGTAGCCCGCCTGCTCGTTGTCTATAGTCACACAGAGTATCTTGCAGCCCTCAAGCCTTTCAAGACACATTGCAAGATGATACTTGCGTGCGAGGTCGGAGATGGTGTCCGCGTCAAGCTTCGGCGCAAGCAGCACCGCGCCGTCTACCGCCTTTGAAAACAGCATATTGAGCAGGTGCATCTCGTGGTCAGGGTCGTCCCTTGTGGTGGCGATAAGCACATCATAGCCCTGTGTGTATGCGGCGTCCTGCATACCGCGCAGCACCTCGGAATAGAAGCTCTGCTCGGTAGACGCTATGATAGCGAGGATACGCTTTGTTTCGCTCTTTCTGAGATCGCGGCCGAGGAAATTCGGGCTGTAGCCCAGCTCCTCTACAGCGCGGTTTACCGCCTGCACCGCCTCGTCGGAAACATTGGTCTTTTTGTTAAGCACACGCGAAACGGTAGCGACAGAAACGTTAGCCGCCCTTGCGACATCCTTTATAGTAATATTCAAACGGCTCACCTCTTTGTGTTGGTCTATATCAATATAATACACTAAATGTAAAACGTTTTCAATAGGCAAAATGCACAAATGTCAGAAAATTATCAAAATTCTGTTGCCTTTATACAGTTTTAGGGGTAGAATATACATATATTTGATAATAAAACAGGAGAGCATTATGGAAAACTATCAGAAACAGCTGGACAGGCTTGTGGCAGAGCTTGGCGATAAAACGCCGTCGCTGCTGCTTCACAGCTGCTGTGCGCCTTGCAGCAGCTATTGCATTGAATACCTGTCACAGTATTTTGCTGTTACTATTTTATATTATAATCCTAACATCGCGCCCGAGGAGGAGTTTTTCAAGCGTGCCGCGGAGCAGCAGCGCCTTGTGGCGGAGATGCCGCTGAAAAATCCTGTCAGCGTGATAGTGGACGAGTATGATGCGGATGAATTCTATTCCGCGGTAAAGGGTATGGAAAAGCTTCCCGAGGGCGGAGAGCGCTGCTTTGTCTGCTACCGTCTGAGATTGGAGCGCGCCGCAAGGTACGCTGCGGAGCATGGTTTTGATTACTTCTGCTCGACGCTGTCCATCAGTCCGCTGAAAAACGCGGCAAAGCTGAATGAGATAGGGCAGGAGCTGTCAGAGATATACCCCGTGCAGCATCTGCCGTCGGACTTCAAGAAAAAGAACGGCTACAAGCGCTCGATAGAGCTTTCGCATGAATACGGGCTGTACAGACAGAATTACTGTGGCTGTGTTTTCTCAAAGCGCGAGGCGGCCGAGCGCGAGGCGTGCCGAGCTGAATAAGCTTTATTCTTCCGCGTGATACAGCACTGTGACAAGACCGCCTGCCTCGGCAGAGGAGATATCCGCGCCGATTATCTTTCCGTTTTCGACAAGCAGATTGGCGTACATTTCGGGAGAGGATGCAGCTGTACCCGCGGAATGGAAATTAGTTATATTATATGTATACTTCTTGACGGAATGCGCTCTGTATGGTCTTAGATCGAAGCCCTGCAGCAGCTGCAGGTCGTTGTATTCCTCGTAGACGTCATCGAAGTTGGTGGGGATGCGCACCTCGGTAAGGTCGCAGTGCGTGGCTTCAGTTTCCCAGCCGCAGGAGTTGATGAACGCGATGCGGTCGCCGTTCGTGATGCCGCTTATACTGTCGTCTGTTTCAGACAGCCGCACCGCGCCCCAGATACCTGCCGCTATCAGCAGGGCAGCGCCTGCCATGATGCATCCGCCCGAGTGCGGGCGCTTCCTTTTGCTTTTGCTCATGTCGTTACCTCCGTATATCCTGCACAAGACCGCTGTTTAAGCGGCATCGTACAGGTCGTCTTTAGTCGTTATCCAGTTATATGCCGCGTCTGCAGGAATATATGCACAATATCTTGTACCGATATGCACAAAAAACATCTATGGGTTTTGTTATAATAGCTGAAAAAATAATCGCATCCGTTGAAAAGTGCGAAAAACAGGGCGTTTTTTGTGCAATTGCACTATCACCGGCAATTAAAATTGTGCTTTTTTTGTCGCTGTTAGTGAAAATATATAAACCTGTCAAAAAATATTTGTTGACTTAGGCTCTTTTTTTTTCAAGTATATTTTGGTATTATATTATTAGTGCCGAAAGGCGTAAGGATTTTATTGTTTATTTGATTGAGCGGTGAAATTCTAACAAAATAATGTACATCAGGAGGTCATATTAAAATGGCAAGCTTATCACTCAGAGGCATATACAAGCGTTATCCCGGCGGCGTTGTTGCCGTTTCCGATTTCACAATGAATATCAAGGACAAGGAGTTTATCGTACTCGTAGGTCCTTCCGGTTGCGGTAAGTCCACAACTCTCCGTATGATCGCAGGTCTTGAGGAGATCTCCGAGGGCGAGCTCTTCATCGGCGACCGTCTTGTAAACGACGTTGCTCCTAAGGACAGAGATATCGCAATGGTATTCCAGAACTACGCTCTGTATCCTCATATGACAGTATTCGATAACATGGCATTCGGTCTTAAGCTCCGTAAGGTTCCCAAGGATGAGATCAAGAAGCTGGTTGAAGAGGCTGCTAAGATCCTCGACATCGCTCACCTCCTCGACAGAAAGCCCAAGGCTCTCTCCGGTGGTCAGAGACAGCGTGTAGCGCTCGGTCGTGCTATCGTTCGTGATCCTCAGGTATTCCTTCTCGACGAGCCTCTTTCCAACCTCGATGCTAAGCTCCGTGCACAGATGAGAACTGAGCTCTCCAAGCTGCACAAGAAGCTGGGTACAACATTCATCTACGTTACACATGACCAGACAGAGGCTATGACGATGGGTGACAGAATCGTAGTTATGAAGGATGGTTACATCCAGCAGATCGATTCTCCTATCAACCTCTACGAGAACCCTGTAAACAAGTTCGTTGCAGGCTTTATCGGTTCTCCCCAGATGAACTTCATCAACGCAAAGCTCCTTATGAGAGAGGGCAAGTACACAGTAGAGTTCGGTTCCGAGGACACCAAGACATCCAGAGGCCGCAAGTTCTACATTGAGCTTCCCGCAGCTAAGGCTGACAACGAGGCTCTCAAGTACTACGTTGACAAGGACGTTATCCTCGGCATCCGTCCCGAGAACATCCACGACGAAGAGGTATTCATCGCTAACGCTAAGAACAACGGTATCATCGAGGCAACTGTTGATGTAACAGAAATGCTCGGTGCTGAGACATATCTCTACCTGACCTGCGAGGGCATCCCCATGACAGCTCGTGTATCTCCCAGATGCGCTGCTCGTCCTCAGGATGTTGTTAAGCTCGCTATGGATCCCAACAAGATCCACCTGTTCGATGCTTCCGATGAGCACTCTCTCCTCGGCTAATATCGCTTGAATTGCGGCGCGGCTTCAATAGCCGCGCCGTTTTTGCATACCGCTGCTGTTCTGAAAGGTGGTTGTCATGAAAAAGAAACTGATCGCTTATGCTCTGGCAGTGCTTTGCGGTGCCGTTCTGATAATGGGACTGGCGCTGCTCAATGTGCTTGTTGTGCTTGTGATATTTCCTGTTGGATTTGCACTTGCGGCGGCGCTGTGCTTCGGTGCAGCGTTCGGAGTACATATTATTAGCAAAAAGCTGTGCCAGAGGATTGATATCGGCAGGCTTGCGTTTATTATATGCGTGTATCTCCCTGCAACGCTTGGCGGCATTATCAGCTATTTTGTGGTGCTTTATCTTGACAGTATCGACTACTTTACGGGTATGATGGCAGGCCTGGGCGAGTATGTATTCTCGCTGTCGGCGATGGTTACGCCGCTGGTGATGTTTGTGTCCACTGAGGTCATCATAATTGCAGGTAAACTGCTCGAACGCAGGAATGGCGAATGATCGGAGGAAATATGAATCCTAAAATCGAACAACTGATAAATAATATAGAAAAGGTGATACTCGGCAAGCGCGACGTTATCGAGAAGATAGTCTGCGCCATGCTTGCAGAGGGTCACGTGCTTATCGAGGACGTCCCGGGTGTAGGCAAGACGCTGCTTGCGGAAACGCTTGCAAAGAGCGTTTCGGGCAGCTTCGGACGTATACAATTCACGCCAGATCTCATGCCGTCGGATGTCATAGGCTATACTGCGATCGACATAAAGACGGGCGAGAGCGAGTACAGGGCAGGCGCTGCTATGTGCAATTTTCTGCTTGCCGACGAGATCAACCGTACCTCGCCGAAGGTGCAGTCAGCGTTGCTTGAGGCGATGGAGGAAAAGCAGATCAGCGTTGACGGTACGACGCACAAGCTGCCCGTGCCGTTTATGACGCTTGCGACACAGAATCCTATTGAGACCTACGGCACATATCATCTTCCCGAGGCGCAGCTTGACCGCTTCCTCATGCGCCTGTCGATAGGCTATCCCGACCGTGCAGCGGAGATGGCGATGCTTGATATAATGCCGCAGAATACCGAGGTGACGGCGGTGATGAGCCTTGATGAGCTGCTTGCGCTGCGTGAGGCGGCGAAGCAGGTGACGGTGGCAGAGAATGTCAAGGCGTACATCCTGACTATCGTTGCGGCAACGCGTGCCAACACGCAGCAGATCAAGCTCGGAGCAAGTCCGAGAGCCTCTATCGCGCTGTACAAGGCGGCTCAGGCTATGGCGCTGATGAACGACCGCGGCTTTGTGACCCCCGATGATGTGAAGTCAGTGGCGGTTTCGGTGCTGTCGCACAGGATCATCCTTGCAGCAGGTCAGCAGGAGTACAACACCCCGCAGCAGCTTATCGAAAATATAGTAGCTGAGGCGGTCGTGCCGATATGATCGCGGCTGATCGGTCATTATCACAAAAGATCAGATCCACGGAGATATCTCTGTGGGTCTTATTATTTGTCCCGAAATAAGCTTGATTTATTTCGCGTTTTATAGTATAATGTTATATTAGATTATTATGGGCAAGTGTTGCACAATGATATATGGAGGTTGCTATGGATAACTTTATTCAGATCGATATCTACACCTCGTCCGAGGCGATAGATGGTATTACAGGCGCGCTGACAGACTATGGTATCACAGGCTTTATCATCAGCGACAGCGCGGATTTTGAGGATTTCCTTGCAGATAAGGACGCCAACTGGGACTACGTTGACGACGAGCTTATGGGACTCAAGACGGTAGAGCCGCACATCACGCTGTATGTGCATGACAACGCACAGGGCGCAGAGATGAGCGCTGCTATCAAGTCGCTCGTTGAGGAGTACAAGGCGAATAATTCCGACGGCTACTACGGTAATATCCGCATGGAATACGCAAACGTAAAGGAAGAGGACTGGGCAAACAACTGGAAGAAGTACTACAAGCCCTTCCGCGTTGGCAGAAGCCTTGTTGTAAAGCCCTCGTGGGAGGACGTAGAGGCTGCTGACGGCGACAAGATACTGGAGATAGACCCTGCGTCCACATTCGGCACAGGACAGCACCATACCACAAAGCTCGTTATGGAAACGCTGGAGGACATCATCAAGGGCGGCGAGCGCGTGCTTGACCTCGGCTGCGGAAGCGGCATACTCTCCATTGCATCCATGCTTTTCGGCGCGGCTGAGATAACTATGTGCGATATCTTCGAGAACGCCGTAAAGACCGCATCCGAGAACGTTGAGAAGAACAATATCGGCAAGGACAAGTATCGCGCGTATTGCGGAAACGTCATTGACGACGAGGCTCTTTGCGAGAAGATAGGCACAGGCTATGACGTGGTGTGCGCCAACATCGTTGCGGATGTTATCATCGGCATGAGTGGCATATTCGCGCGCTTCATGAAGCCTGAGGCTCAGCTTATCGTGTCTGGTATCATCGACGAGCGTGTTGACGAGGTCATTGCGGCGCTCGACCAAAACGGCTTTGCAGTCGTTTCTCAGGAGAATGAAGAGGGCTGGAACTGCATACTGCTGAAGCAGGCGCAGTGATCGTCACAGCCGCATATACTGCTGTAAGGAGGCGGTATATGTGGAATTTCTGTATATTTTTTCTTTGATATTCCTGTCCTTGTTCGGGCTGGTGATGCTGATAAAAACAGCAGCGGACGCCTTTCTCAGGGACGAAAAGCGCGGCGGCGTGCCGCATAAAGACAGAACATCCGATATGGGTGTGGGACGTAAAAGGCGGTGAATTCGGGATGCAGAACGATATGCTTTCAATATGCGGCACGGTTGAGGACATCGTGTTCTATAATGAGGAGAACGGCTATATCGTTCTGGATATGAACGTCGAGGATCAGCTTGTGACCGCATTCGGACTTCTCGGTGATGTGCATGAGGGGGAGGAGCTTACGCTGTACGGCGAGTATGTCAACTCCCCGAAGTACGGCAGGCAGTTCAAGGCAGAGGTGTTTGAGCGTTCGCTGCCGAAAAGCCGTGACGCTATCCGTAAATATCTCGGCTCGGGCGTTATTGCAGGTATCGGCCCTGCTGTCGCCAAGCGTATCGTGACCGCATTCGGTGAGGATACGCTTGATATTATGGAGAACGACCCTGCACAGCTATCCTCCATCAAGGGCATCACTGCTGAGAGGGCGCTGTCTATCGGTGCGGAGTTCAAGAAGATAACGGGACTGCGCAAGGCTATGACCTATTTCTCAAAATACGGCATCCAGCCTAATACGATAGCCTCCGTGTGGAAGCAGTATGAGGGCCGCACGATGCAGGTGATACAGGATAACCCGTATATCCTCTGCGAGAGCGGGATAGACCTGCCGTTTAAAGAGGCTGACAGGCTTGCGGAGGCGCTTGGTATTCCAAAGGACAGCGAGGAGCGCATACTTGCAGGTATCATCTGGTGTCTGCGCGATTTTGCCATGGAGGGTCACACCTGCATGAGGGAGGCGGCACTGACTGATTCGGTGTGCTATCATCTTGAGATAAGCGAAAAGTGCTTCTGGGATGGGCTGCGCCTTGCTGAGGGCAGGGGCGATGTGGTGCTTGACGATAAATACGACGAGCATTTTGTATTCCTGTCTGAGTATTACAGGGCGGAGCAGTATATCGCGCAGAAGCTGGCTGAGATGATAAAGCGCAGCGACGGCGGCGAAACCGACTTCGCGGCAGAGATAGAGGGCATCGAGTGGACAGAGGGCATACAGTACGAAAAGCTCCAGCGCGAGGCGATAAACGGCTGCATGAACAACCATGTTTTTATTCTTACAGGCGGCCCGGGTACAGGTAAGACCACCACGCTCAACGCGGTCATCTCGCTGTGCAAGCAGCGCGGTCTGAAGATAAAGCTTGCCGCGCCGACAGGCAGGGCGGCAAAGCGTATGGCTGACCTGACAGGCTCGCCGGCTCAGACGATACATAGGCTGCTGGAGGTGGATTTCGGCGCGGCAGGACACAGCTTCAAGCGCGGCGAGGAAAATCCGTTGTCCTGCGATGTGCTGGTGATAGACGAGATGTCCATGGTGGATGCGCTGCTTATGGAATCGCTGCTGAAGGCGGTGAAAACGCGCACTCGCCTTATACTGGTGGGCGACAGCAATCAGCTTCCGTCAGTGGGTGCAGGCAACATCCTGCGCGACCTTATTTCAAGCGGCAGAGTGCCCATGGTGGAGCTTAAAGAGATATTCCGTCAGGCGGCACAGAGCCTTATCGTGACCAATGCGCACCGTATAGTGCGCGGCGAGATGCCAATTCTCAACGACAGAAAGAACGATTTTTTCTTTATGCCGACAGAGCGCGAGGAGGACACGCTGCGCCTTGTTATCGACCTGTGCAGGACAAGGCTGCCAAACACCTACGGCTATTCCGCCTTTGAGGAGATACAGGTGCTGTGTCCGTCCAAGCTTGGCACAGTTGGCACGCAGAGCATAAATCAGGCGCTGCAGCTGGCACTGAATCCCCCTGCAGGCAGCAAAAGCGAGCTGAAGTATTTCAATCAGCTTTTCCGCACGGGCGACAAGATAATGCAGACCAAGAATGACTACGATGTTGAGTGGCGGCGCGGCGCGGAAAAATCCCACGGTATCTTCAACGGAGATATCGGCATCGTGCGCAGCGTTGACAAGATGAATGACCAGCTGCGTGTGGATTTTGACGGGCGCGAGGCTGTCTACGACAGCGAGATGCTCAAGCGTGTTGACCATGCCTATGCGGTGACTATACATAAAAGTCAGGGCAGCGAGTATCCTGCTGTAATAATACCACTTCCTAACGGAATGGACAGGCTTACATACCGCAATTTGTTATACACAGCGGTAACGCGAGCAAAAAATATACTGATAGTTATCGGAAGCCCGCGAAAGGTGCAGAGCATGGTCGAGAATGACCGTCGCACTTTGCGGTATTCCTGCCTGAAACCGATGCTGGAGGACTATTTTGTATAAGGCTATGGAATTAAGGCGCGCAGCGCTTTCGCTTATCCTGCCTAACAGATGTCCGTTTTGCGACCGAATAGTAGGTATGTGGGACTACTGGTGCGATGAATGTTACGGCAAGCTACAGTTTGTCGAGGAAAATTCGGCGCCGCCCGATGGGCTTGATGGGCTGCTGTCCTGCTGTTATTATACAGGCAGGGCGCGCAGTGCGGTGCTTCGCATGAAGAATGGACTGTACAGCTATCCGATAGAATCATTTGCGGTGCTTATGACGGAGCTTGTCAGCGATGTCATTGCTGAGATGGACTTTGTGACGGCAGTGCCGACCACGCTGGCAAGGCGGCGCGAGCTGGGCTATGCGCAGGCGGAAAGGATAGCGCGCAATGTCGCTAAGCGAAGCGGTAAGCATTTCAGGCAGGTGCTCAAGGCAAGTCCGCACAAGCAGGAGCAGAAGTCGCTCAACCATGAAGAGCGACGACAAAATGCGCTGAGATCCTTTATGGTGTGCGACAAAGAGTATATTTTCGGCAAGAAAATACTTTTAGTTGATGATGTAACGACCACAGGCGCTACGCTGTCGTCGATTGCAGGGCTTTTGAAAAAGGCAGGCGCAAGGTCGGTGTATGGACTTACCTTTGCCAAAACAAGAGGTCGCACAAGCGGCGAGTTGGTTGAAAATGAGGAAGTCGCTGACAAGTGACTTATCGACACAATGCGACGAAATACCGCAAAATGCATGACTTTAAGTGTATTTTTGCATGATTATACTATCTGTATTGCTATTCCGATGCCATATCTGAGTATGTTGAAATTGGCAGATAATCGCAGAATGCTGACCTAAATTTGTGAATTTCACAACTTTTTGTATAATTTTGATGTGTATAAACATAAGGTATTGACAAAATGCGACACCAAATGTATAAGTTCAAGCGTATTATACGATAAGTATATATGAGGAGCGTGATTATGACTACCAAAGTAACTTCCGCTGAGATGGCGGTGCAGGAGGAATACACCCGAAAGGTGGCGGCTATCAACGCACAGCGCGAGACTCCGCCGATAGCCCATGTCCACAGTTTCGGCTGTCAGCAGAATGTGAGCGACGGCGAGAAGATAAAGGGAATGCTGGCGGCGATGGGCTATGGCTTTTCTGAAAGTCCCGAGGGCGCTGACCTTGTGCTGTATAACACCTGTGCGGTGCGCGAGAATGCCGAGGACAGGGTATTCGGCAATGTCGGCGCACTGAAAAAGGCGAAGAAACAGCATCCCGATATGCTTATCGGAGTGTGCGGCTGCATGGTGCAGCAAGAGCATATAACCCAGAAGATGCGCCGCAGCTATCCGAATGTAGATATAATATTCGGCACACACGTTTTGCACACTATGCCGCAGATAATATATGACGCGCTGACCACGCGCAAAAGGCAGATATCCATCCCTGAAAGCGACGGAGTTATCGCGGAGGGCATACCGCTTCGCCGTGAGAGCAGCTTAAAGGCGAGCATCCCGATAATGTACGGCTGCAATAACTTCTGCACCTACTGCATCGTGCCGTATGTGCGGGGGCGCGAGCGCTCGCGCGATATGCAGGACATCCTTGATGAGTGCAGGGGTCTTGTACAGGGCAGCTGCAAGGAGCTTCTGCTGCTTGGACAGAATGTAAACAGCTACGGCAAGGATCAGGGAACGAATTTTTCTGAGCTGCTGAAGCGCATCAACGACATCGACGGCGAGTTCCGTATAAGCTACATGACGAGCCATCCTAAGGATGCGACGAGGGAGCTTGTTGACACCATCGCATCATGCGAAAAGGTGACAAGGCATTTTCATCTCCCCGTGCAATCGGGCAGCGACCGTATATTGAAGCTGATGAATCGCGGCTACACGCGCGAGCGTTATCTGGAGCTTATCGGATATGTAAAGGAGAAGCTGCCCGATGTGGCGCTTACCTCCGAT
Organism: Oscillospiraceae bacterium; assembly: GCA_015067375.1. Lineage (GTDB taxonomy): Bacteria > Bacillota > Clostridia > Oscillospirales > Ruminococcaceae > CAG-115. Next base: position 13,728 of record SVMQ01000016.1, read on the forward strand.
ATAATAGTAGGCTTCCCGGGAGAGACCTACGAGGATTTCCGCGAAACGCTCAGCCTGATCGAGCAGGTGCGGTATGACTCGCTGTTCACATTTATCTACAGTCCGCGAAAGGGGACAAAGGCTGCAGAGATGCCCGACCCTGTTTCGGCTGAGGAAAAGGGCAAGTGGTTCAGGGAGCTGCTTGAGGTGCAGCAGAATATCGGCTGCAGCAGCTACAAAGACTATATAGGCAAGACGCTGCGCGTGCTTTGCGAGGGCGAGGGCAGGACAGACTCCGCGCTGCTCACAGGCAAGAGCAGGCAGAACATCATCGTTGACTTTAACGGCGACAAGGAGCTTATCGGCAGCTTTGTTGACGTTGAGATAACCGACGCGCTTGCATGGGCGCTGGTCGGAAAATTAAAATAAACTACTGAAGGAGAATATCAAAATGGACGTTATCGAAATTGCAAGACAGCTTGGCAAGGCTATTCAGGAGGACGAGCGCTACAGCGACTATATGCTGGCCAAGGAGAAGAATGACGCTGACAAGGAGCTTCAGGATCTCATCGGTGAATTCAACCTCATCCGTCAGAATCTGCTCATGGAGCAGGAAAGACCCGCTGAGGAGCAGGATCCCGAGAAGATGGCAGAGATGAATGAGAAGCTTCAGGCGGCTTACAATGCCGTAATGACGAATGAGAACATGGCTGACTACACCATGGCTAAGGCAGGTATGGACAAGCTGATGGGTCAGGTGAATACTATCCTCTCCCATGCGCTCAACGGCGACGATCCCCTCACCTGCGCAACAGAGGCAGCTTGCTCAGGCAGCTGCAGCACCTGTGGCGGCTGCGGCTGATACTACGCACTACTGACACGATAATCTGAAAATGAAAGGAACCAACGCACATGGCACAGACACCCGAAAAGATATCTCCGATGCTTCAGCAGTATCTTGATATTAAGGAGAAGTACAGCGATTATATTCTGTTCTTCCGTCTGGGAGATTTTTATGAGATGTTCTTCAACGATGCCCAGACCGTTTCGCGTGAGCTGGAGCTGGCTCTTACCGCAAGGGCGGGCTCGCCCATGTGCGGCGTTCCCTATCACAGCAGCGAGGTATACATAAAAAAGCTTATCGACAAGGGCTTCAAGGTAGCCATCTGTGAGCAGATGAGCGACCCTGCGACCACTAAGGGTCTTGTGGAGCGCGATGTTATCCGCCTTGTCACTGCAGGCACTGTTATAGAAGCAAGTATGCTCAGCGAGGAAACGAACAACTACATCGCCTGCGTGTATGCAAACGAAGCTGAAAAGCGCACGGCGCTCTGCTTTGCGGATATCTCCACAGGCGAGGTACATGTTTTCGAGAAGAGCGGCAAGACGATGGAGCAGGAGGTCATCTCCGAGCTGTCGCGCTTCGATCCTGTTGAGCTGCTTATAGGCGAGGGTTTCCTGTCACTAAAAGAGGTACACGCTTTCGTGCGCGACAGGCTGAAGAAGTGCGTCTGCGAGATGCTCCCCGAGGACAGCTTTGACAGCAGCGACACCGATATCATTACCGCGCAGTTTGAGGTAGACGACGAGCAGGAGCTTGGCATCTCTGATATGCCTATGGCAAAAAAGGCGATGTGCGCGATGTTCAGATACTTCGGTGAAACGCAGAAGGCTACCGTAAAGCGTTTTGTCAGCATGAAGATACATGACGACAACGAATTTATGGGTATCAACCTGACGACGCGCCGCAATCTGGAGCTTACCGAAACGATGCGCAGCAAGGAAAAGCGCGGCTCTCTGCTTTGGGTGCTGGACAAGACCGTTACCTCCATGGGCAAGCGCAGGCTGAAAACATGGCTGGAGCAGCCGCTTATCAATCCTGCGGAGATACTGCGCCGCCTTGACGCGGTGGACTGCCTTGTGAAGGACGCGTCCATCCTGTATGATGTGTGCGACGCGCTTCACGGTATCTATGATATCGAGCGCCTTATGACGAGAGTTATGTACAGGTCGGCTTCCCCGAGGGATATCTATTCGCTGGGACAGACCTGCAACAGGCTTCCGCTGCTCAAACAGTGCCTTGCAAGGGCAAAGTCGCCGCTGCTGATGTCGCTGAATGCGCGTATCGACGAGCTTGCGGATGTCGCTTCGCTTGTTGAGAATGCGATAAGCGACGACCCGCCTATTACATTAAAGGACGGCGGAGTCATCAAGGACGGCTTCAACGAGGAGATAGACAGGCTGCGTGATATAGCAGGCGGCGGCACTGCGATACTCCGCGAGATAGAGGAGCGCGAAAAGGCTGCCACAGGAATAAAGACGCTGAAAGTCGGCTACAACCGTGTTTTCGGCTACTACATCGAGGTTTCCAACAGCTTCAAGAATGACGTGCCTGCGCATTATATCAGAAAGCAGACGCTGACGGGCGGCGAGCGCTACATAACCGAAGAGCTGAAAAAGGTAGAGGGCGAGATACTCGGCGCAAATGAGAAGATACTTGCACTGGAGCAGGCTGTTTTTGCAGAGGTGCGCGATTACATCGGCACTCGCCTTGAGGTCATCCAGAATACCGCTGCAGCCATATCCGAAACGGACGCGCTTTGCAGCTATGCCAATGTTTCGATCGAAAACGGCTATGTAAAGCCTGAGATAACGCTTGACAGCGTGATAGATATCAAGGACGGACGTCATCCTGTTATCGAAAAGATGCTGAGCGACCGCCCGTTTACGCCTAACGACACATATCTTGACCTCAACGACAGCAAGCTCATCATAATCACAGGCCCGAATATGTCGGGTAAATCGACATTCATGAGGCAGACCGCGATAATCGTGCTTATGGCGCAGATAGGCTGCTTTGTGCCTGCGCGCTACGCGAAGATAGGCGTGGTGGATAAGATATTCACGCGTGTGGGAGCGTCCGACGACCTAACCAGCGGACAGTCTACATTCATGGTGGAGATGAATGAGGTCGCGGATATCCTCAAAAACGCGACCAAAAAGAGCCTTGTCATACTCGACGAGATAGGCAGAGGTACATCCACATTCGACGGTATCTCGATAGCAAAGGCCGTTGCGGAGTACATCAGCGGCAAGAGCATCGGCTGCAAGACGCTGTTTGCAACGCATTATCACGAGCTTATCTCCATGGAAAAGGAGTACGAGGGCATACGCAATTTCAGCGTAGCGGTGTCGAAGCGCGGCGATGATATTAAATTCCTGCATAAGATAGTTGAGGGCGGCACGGACGACAGCTACGGTATTGAAGTGGCAAAGCTTGCAGGTATTCCGCAGAAGGTCATCTCGCGTGCAAAAGAGGAGCTTAAAGGTCTTGAGGTAATGGGCAAGGTCAAGCTGTCTGAAACTCTCGAAAAGACAGCGGAAAATCAGTTCAGCTTCAATGCCATCAACGAGCAGAATGCTGTTGCAAGGCTGCGCGCGGCGGATATAAATTCCATGTCCCCGATGGATGCGCTGCTGTTTGTAAAGGAGCTTAAGGACACGCTATGAGTGAAAACGCTGATTACAATGCACGCAGAAGGCAAAGAGAGCATATCAGGACTGTGCGCAGCATAACTGTGCTGATACTGATGGTGCTTCTTCTGATAGGGCTGTTTTTATTCAGGCTACTGATGCTTCCGCGGCTTGAGATATCAAAAATGGACTATATCGAGATACAGAGTGAAAACGGCGAGCCTTATCGCGTCACGATAACATCTGAAAACTGCAGCTATTCCGCAGGCGGAATAGTGAAATGGTCGCCTGTTGACGGTACACTGATGATGAAGGACGGCGAAGCTCAGTCTGTGCTTTACGACGGTGCATACGGTGTTTTTATGATACCCGATGAGTACAGCGGCTGTTATATGATAAACGAGGAATAATAGAACGGAGAAAAGATGCCAAAGATAAACCTACTTGACAAAAGCGTATACGAGCTTATCGCAGCGGGCGAGGTGATAGAGCGCCCCAGCTCTGTTATAAAGGAGCTTTGCGAGAACTCCATAGACGCAGGCGCGACTTCTGTTACGGTGGAGATAAAGCGCGGCGGAATATCCTACATCCGCGTGACGGACGATGGCTGCGGCATAGCTTATGAGGATATGCCGTCGGCTTTTCTGCGCCATGCGACGAGTAAGGTGTACACAGCGGATGACCTTGAGAGCATCAATACGCTGGGCTTTCGCGGCGAGGCGCTGGCTTCCGTATGTGCTGTCGGACGCGTTGAGTGCAT
>SVMQ01000265.1 GCA_015067375.1 Oscillospiraceae bacterium
CAAGCCGCTCAAGCAGATACAAACGGCTGTGTCTGAAATATCAAGCGGAAAGATAGGCACCACCGTATTCGTGGACAGCCACGATGAATTCCAGAATGTCGCAAACAGTTTCAGTGAAATGTCCGTAAAGCTCGAAAAATATTTCGACAGCATAAATGTAGTCAGCAAGGCATACGAAAAATATCTGCCGAGAGATTTTGTAAGGCTCATGGATAAGGATACTGTACTTGACATTAATGCGGGCGACCACAGAGAACGCAGACTTGCGTACATCTTCATCAACATAAACGAAGATATCACTGCTGGCTCCGATAATGACAGCTTCTCTGCGCTTAATCTCATATACGGTGTAATATCTGATGTTCTGTCCAATACAAACGGCGCTATTCAGAGCTTCAGCGGCAAATGTATTACCGCTATCTTCCACGATGACACAAGCGAGGCTGTGGAAGCGGCACTTGCTATACAGGAAACACTCGGAAGTAACAAGGGCTATGAAAATGCTGTAACGATCTCCATGCACATTGCCGATTCCATAATCGGAGTTATCGGAAGCGGCTCGGCAATGAAAACAGTTACGGTATCCGAGGCTATCGGTCTTTCTGAGCATCTTGCAGAAGTGATCCGCAGATATCATCTTACTTACGTCATCACCAAGGATATCCATGATGAAATAAGCAACAAAAAGGATATAACTACAAGATTTATCGGCACTGTTAGACAGCTACTGGGCGACAATGCACCTGATATACCGCTCTATGAAGTGGTAGACGGCTGTCCCTCTGAAATAAGGAAACTGCGTATGGCAACGCTGGCAAGCTATAATTCCGCCATTGACGAGCTCAATAAAAACGATACGATAGATGCCCGTGCTGCATTGATAGACGTGATCCGAAGTGACCGCAACGACCTTATTGCACGTAAATGGCTGAACATAACAGAAAACAGCTCCAAGACAAGCGAGGAAATACACTGATGAAAGAAGAAAGAACAGACTGGAAATATCCTATCGTGTTCAACAACGGCTGCACTGAAATGAATTCTCTGGAAAATGATATTCGCCAGTCGCTTTATATGCTGCTCAGCACCCGCAAGGGTGAACGTATCATGAGGCCGAATTACGGCTGTAATCTGTCGCAGTTTGCGTTTGAAACGGTGAATTATTCGCTGCTCAACAACATACGCAGCGAAGTGATAACAGCAATCAAGCTTTTTGAGCCACGCGTTGAGAATGTTAATGTCGTACTCGATACCGCAGATGGCTCTACGCTCAGCGCAGAAACACTTGTGATAAACATAACCTATAAGATCAAGGAAAATGCAAGGGAGCAGATGCTCAGTTTCCCGCTGAAGGAACAATTCTAACCGGAAAGGGTGCGGTATTTTGACTATCAGAGAAAATGAAGAAAAGAAAGCTATATTAAAACAGCTCAGACAGCTTTCCGAATACTACACCCCGAACTGGGATCCGGCAAAGCCCGGAGCAGCTTCGGCACTCGCAGAGCTTTTTGCAGAGCTGATGGCACAAAACAGCGCAGAGCTTTCTTCTATATGGGAAAGACATCATCTGATGTATCTCAACATGTATGGACTGAAGCAGAACAACGCTTCTCCTGCATCGGGATATGTATGCGTCATGCCAACTTCCGAAAACTCGGTATATATACCAAGTGGCACAAGACTGAGCAGCGCCTCAGATGTGGAATTTGTGACTACCGAGGAGTTAAATGCCTCAAACGCACAGATATCTGCGGTATTTTATGTTGCAGACAATTACATTTCAAAAGGCAATACCGAAAAACTGTTTGATTTCAGTGGCGAAAACCTGCAGGAAACTGCACTGGTATTCTCTGCAAATGACATCACACATGGTGACGGCGCCTGCGAATTCAGTGTTTCCTTGCTGGACATTTCCGGCACAGATCAGCACGGAACAACTCCATATGCCGATATCGGCAGCAACGATGTCCGTTGGCAATATCTTGTTCAGAACGGAGCTGACGATATCACTGATGTGACATTTGAAAACAATATGTTCGTGCTTCGCACTCAACAGCCCATACCTGTAACAGAATTCAACGGTATAAAAGGTTCCTGGATAAAGGCGATCTTCAAAAACGGAAATGTAATGAGCAGGATCTCACCCGCTTCCGTTACCGTTACGGCACAGGCAGACAGGATCCCGCCAAAGGCAGTCTATCTTAACGACACTATGCTTACTGCAAATAACTTCTTTCCCTTCGGAGAGGAGCCTGTCGAATTCGATTCCTTCTATATCTGCAGCAACGACTGCCTCAGCAAAAAAGGCAGCACTGTTACAGTAACAATGAATTATTCGTATGTCGACACGATCGAGGGCAAAGAGGAAAAGGTTCCCGTTCAATGGAAGAATGTGATCCCCGTTTCAAAGTTTGAAACAAAGCCTCCTCTTGTAAAAAAGATCGAGCTTGCCGTATGGGAATACTGGAACGGCAAGGGCTGGTGCAGGATCTATACTGACAATGAAAATTCAAAATTCTTTGCAGATGAAAGCTGTGCGTCCATGAGCATATCCTTTACCTGTCCCGATGATCTCTGTCCTGTCTTTGTGGGTGCTGATGAAGGATTGTTCATACGCTGCCGTATCGACAAGATGACTCCCGGGTACTCTCAGAACATGACTCTGCGCCTTCCTTTTGTAGAAAATGTAGAGCTAAGCTACAGCTACAACGGCTCACAGCACACTGCAGACACAGTCTTCTTACTCAAGGATCTTGCCTGTATCGAAGCAGGCTCATCCGGAATTACTGTACCAAAGATACACGAAAAAGGTACATCATATACTTATCTGTGCTTTGACAGACCTCTCAGCACAGGATATACAAGCATTGCGTTCAGATTGAAAAGACTTGCTCTCTGCAGAGATTCCGAATGGCAGTCGCTGTCTGCAGACAACAGATGGAATGAGCTTTCCTTCAGCGATCTGACAAACGGTTTCAGACAGAATGGCATCGTTAAGCTTTATATTGAGGAGCCTATGCAGCTTACTACTCTTTTCGGGCAAAAAGGCTACTGGCTCAGGATCGCCATGAAAACACGCCCTGACACTGTATTGCTGGATGGCATCCATCTTAATGCTGTTCAGATATGCCAGCAGAAAAACATGGGTGAAATGGGATTTA
>SVMQ01000266.1 GCA_015067375.1 Oscillospiraceae bacterium
GATCTAGAGATATTGTACACAGGTGGTATTGTAAAAGGTGTTTACAATGGCAGTGGTACATTATATAAGAACAAGGATGGAATGCGTGTAGAGGGCGAATTCAAGGACGGTGCCGCCAATGGAACGGCGAGTGTATACGCCCCTAACGGTGAATGCCTTTACACAGGTGTTATGGCAGACGGAGAGATTAGCTATATAAGCTATGTTTCGTCTACACGAGCTCTTGTGGAACAATGCTTTACCGAAAATGCGGCGGTAAGAAGCATCGGAGATATGGAGATGCTGTATTACAGTGCGCTGGGTACAGGGTTCTTGTTTGATGCCGATGGCAGAATCGATCGTATCCTGTTCAACGGCAATCAGACGCTGTACGGCGTAAGTGCGGGTGTTAATTCAAACACATTGCAGTTGCCCGCCGGCTGGGGAAGATACAGCGAATATGAATACATACCCACATCAACCGAAAAAGTTATAATGTACTATCTTGGTGAAAATGCCTCAGATAGGCTTACATCAGTGAAGTATATAAATGACAGTCTGTTTATAAAGCTTTGTTGCAGTAACGGAAAGGTACTGTTTTATGAGATTGGCGCTGTCTGATCGGAGGAAAAATGAAACATTCAGGAATAAAGAGGCGATTGCTTTGTATGATACTTGCGGCAGCTATGGTGCTTCCGCTGACAGCATCCGTTGCCTCGGCAGCAGCTGAAAAGGAGCTGTCGTTGTCACAGGCGATATCGTTGGCTGTAAAGAACAGCAGTAAGCTGCGTTCAATAACACTCAGCAAGGTGAAAAAGCAGATACAGCTGAAACAGGCGTATTCTGCGATCGTTGATACAAGACGCAATGAGAGCACCATCAGATTCTCTTTGCTTTTCAATATCAGATGGCCCGAAAAGCATGGTATGCCCAAGGAGGTAGAGCTGCTTACAAAGGTGCCTGATATACAGAGCGAAATAAAGATACTTAACGCGAAATACAATTACACTGTGCTGTCCGAAACGGCAAAATGCGAGCAGCAGTATTATGAAGTGATGTATTGCAATTATGAGGTCGATTTCTATAAGGCAATGCTTGCAGAGGCGGAAGAAGCCTATAAAAAGATACTGCGTGAATATGCTGCCGGCAACGCTAAAAAAAGCGATATCGACTACATGAAAAAGCAGGTGAAGGACGCGCAGAATTCGTTGTCAAAAGCGCAGAGTGCATATGAGGCTGCAAAGTCAAAGCTTTCAAAGATAATAGGACGTGATGTGACAAAGGGATATACATTCGGCGGCACGCTCCCCGCTGTGAATATCGATCGTTCAATGCTCCCAAGCATTGAAAACTACGCGCTGCAGAATGATTTTACTTATTATGAGGCAAGAGAAAAGCTGAATAACGCAGAAAGTGCGAATAACACCATGAAGAGCGTTTATTCCGGAAGATACGGCAGTGATGTTGCCAACGTAATGAGCTATATCAACTCCTGTAAAGCAAGAGGTGAAGAGCTGGATTACGAAGTTTTTATCGATAAATATAATGCTTTCCTGTCAAAAATCGAGGCGCCATGGAAAGGCAGCTATAAAATAAGTCTTATTTTCTTTTCTATCTCTATACCTAAGGAGTGGTTTAAGGGTGAGTTTTCAGGAGACCGTTACCTTGAAGATGAGCGTTACGCACTGTTTGTAAATCTTGCGGAGCTTGAAGAAATAAGAGCCGAAAAGGAATCGGCTGAGGAGGAGCTGCTCTCATCTATAAACGATGGTTATGATACTCTTGCAGCAAGCAAAAGTGCCTATACACAGGCTGCGGGTTATCTTGCAGATGCCGAAGAAAGCTATGAGGAAGCTTTGCAGGATAATATGGCAGGTCTTGTGGAGTATACCGAGCTTTATGACAAGAAGATAGGGCTGATGGAGCAGCAGAAGAGCATCTACGAAATGCGCACAGATTATGCCAAGAGCATTTCCGAGTTCAATCTGCTTACATCGGGCTTTATATCTGATATAATTTTCGGCACTGACAATTCGGCGCTGAAGGATTATGAGGACGGAATTTCAACAGGCGATATGGTAGACAGTAATACACCGTCCTGGTATGTTGATACGCATGGCTCCGATTATAAGTGCGAGTTCGGAGTAAAGATCCCCTCAAGCTATGGAGTAACGCATTACGAGCTTTATACCGAGGATAATCTTCAGATAGGTGCAAAAACAAAGATCAACGGCAAGCTGAAAGGACTTAATGTCATATATTCAGACAGCTCTTTGCTTAAGCTGAAATTCTATGCAAACAATGAGCTGAAATATATTGCTGTTTTTGATGGCATGCAGTATTTCGGTACGTTGGATATGCAGAGCGTAGATGGGGGTACCGAACAGCTTTCCGCAGGCGAATGGAGCATAAGCAACAGAGGTATCAAGTCTACTTTCAGAGTGACTTCGGATATGTTTGATTTTGACAGCTTCGAGGTGTATTGTAAGGAGCGGCTTGTAGGCAAGGGTACCGCAGTAAGCGGTTTCTCTCATCTCAGCAGTACCTTCGGCGATCTTTCGGATTTCAGCGTTGTGCTATATTATGCAGGCGCAGAAATGGCACGGCTGGATGTAATTAAAACAGGCAGCGGAGAGCAGCTGCTGGTATATTGATATAATTAGGTGGTGATACCTTGAATTCCAGAAAGACAACAGCAGTGATGACAGCGGCGATCCTGGCTATGACAGCAGGGATGAGTTCATTTGCTGCAACGCGGCCTACTGCCGATGAAATAAACGATTCCTCAATAATCATCGGTACATATCTGATAGATTTTGAGGCACTGAACGAGGAAAATCAGGCGCTTGCCGAGAAAAACGCTTCCGATACAAATCAGCATAAGATATATTACAAGTCGGAGCTTAATAACGGAGTATGGTATGATATAACCACAGCGGAGAACGTTGGTGACATAAGCAGCTCAGAGGACCTCGCTGTATCTGATTCTTTGATCGACTCATTGGAGCTTACTCTGCATTTTCGTGCAGATGGTTCGATCGTGGATCTCAAGACAGGCGAGATAGTAAATACGCTGGAACTGAGCGGTTCGGTGGATCCGTCAACATGGACGCAGATGTCTGCGCTGGTACAACAGCGTGATATGACCGACAAGCTGCTTGAAGAGATCGATGATGACGAG
>SVMQ01000267.1 GCA_015067375.1 Oscillospiraceae bacterium
GCTCCGCACCGAACCGCTCACAGGCGCCTGCCGCAAGTGTTACCGACGCTGCGATCACCGCGACTATCACATTGAGCGCATCCTCCGCTTTTTCGCTGTTATAATCGGTCTTATCACCTGAGCGAAGTCGCTTTGACGGCGACAGCGCTTCAAGTGCAAATGCCATCAGCAGCACGACAGCAGCTCCGCAAAGCCCTGCTATAATGGGCTGCAGCTGAAATCTGAACCTACCGCCAACACAGAAGTATACCACCGCCGAGCCTACTGTTGTAAGCGCTGCAAAAGTCCAGCCTATCAGCCTGCGCATGGAAGATGAAATATCCTTTATCAATGAAGTTATCAGCACAGCGACAGTCCCCAGAGATATTATAAGTGATATCACGCTCTCACCGCCCTTTCAGACGATGCCCTCGGTTTGCGCACCTCGGGTCTGCATCTTTCGCTCAGCCACAGCAGAAACTTTGTTTTGAGCAGCACCGTTTCTTCTGTTTCTTTGCCGCACAACAGGCTCATCTCCTCAGCTGACAGCAGCTTTGCCAGTCCGAACTGGCACAAAAAGGATACCAGCTGCTCGAAGCCGTTAAGGTCAGCGCGCGCCGCCGCCATCGTGTAACCCTTGTCAGCTGCCGCATCGACTGCGCTGAAACGGCTGACGAATTCGCCTAGTCTGTCAGTCACAGCATCAAGGTCAGGCTCCTCAGAAAACGCGACGCCATCGGCTATCATTCCGACCTGTACAGCAACAACGATGTTCCTCTGAAACAACATCGGATCGGACATTATTGCCTGTCTGGTATCCTTGGCAGCAAGCACGCTTCTGCTCTGAACGAATATCATCGCAAACAACAGCGACATCATATCTACCAGCACAGCAAGCACCAGACACACCACAGCATCCGCGCCAAAGTCGCCGCTCATCACTGAATACATGGGAAGCGTATAGATATTCATAAATGTGTATTCGGCAGCGTCTACCTCTATTCCTGCTGCTGAAAGCGTATCAGCGGCAGCCGCAACTATGCTTGACAACCGTTCACGCACTACTGCGGCAGCACTGTTCCCTGCTACTTCTGCATAGGGCGGAAGCTCCAGCTGCATCCTCTCATCCGAAACATACTGGGGCATATTCGGCTCTTTGCCGCACAGCGAGCCATGCAGCGCCGCAATAGTCTCCGCTGAAGCCTCATCGCCGCCCTTAGCCGCCGCGCGTGCAACCTCAAGACTGCTGTATGTATCCGCGCCGCCAAACGCCGCAAGCGTACCCTCCGCAAGCGAAATCGAAGCAGTAAGCTCTGCCTTTCGCTCACTTATCTGTGAAGTGTCACTGAAGCCATATCTGTTCAGCACTGCCTGCAGCTTTGCCTGCTGCTCGGTATTGCTGCTCTGAGATAAACTGGAAATATACAGCTCATACGCAGCAGCATACTGCTCATAGCTCTCATACTGCCAGATATACGGCTCTGCCATGCCATAAACAAACTCGTTTTCGGATGAAGCAAGCTCCTCCTCAAGGGCATTCAGTGTTTCCAGCTCCGTTACGAGCAGCGTATACTCGCTTATGATGCTGTTCACGCTGCGGTCTACCGCCAATGCATACTCATCGCCGCACTGCTCCAGCATACCGTCCCTCAGCGCCGTGAGTTCTTTTACATAGCCGTTATAAGTGCGCTCAAGATACTGCGACGGCGGATTTACATTATTGTATATGCCGACGAAAGAAAAGTAGCTCGAACAGCATACCGCCAGCAAAAGCGCAACCACCTTGCCCGACGAGATACGCCTGCGAATACCGTTAGCAAGAAAATACACTACCGTCTGCACCGCAAGCGCAAAAAGCAGCGGCGCATAGGCGAATGTCGCGGCGAAGTATGCCTTTGCACCGTCCAGCGTCGTAAAGAACGAGATGACCTGCAGCAACAATGACACTATCGCCGCTACGACCATCAGCGACTTATCCTTGAACAGGAAAAGATCGCTGCCCTCGCTGAAAAACAGCTTCTTATCCATCCGCAGTCACCTTAGCTTTTTTATCGGGTTCAACGGGAAAGCTGAGCATAGCCTTGAACATATCTCCGTCTATCTCTATATCAAAGCTTCCTCCGCAAGCAAGCGCAAAGCCCTGCGCTATCGAAAGGCCAAGACCTGTACCTTCGGTACTTCTCGCCTTGTCGCCTCTCGTAAAGCGCTCCAGTATCTCGTCCTTGGTGAAGGTCATCTCATAGGCTGCTATATTTTTTATAGTAATATATGCACGCGCATCCTGCTTTTCAAGGGTATAATATATGCGAGTGCCACGGAGGGAATATTTTAGGGCATTGTCCAGCAGATTCTGTATCACTCTGTACAACCGCTTTCCGTCGCTTATCACAGTGACAGGCGGCTCGCATATATTCATCTTGACAGTAAGACCCGATTGCGCTATCCTGTCCTCCATCTCAGCCAGAGTCTGATAGGACAGCTTGGTCAGATCCAGCGGCTCTTTTTCAATCTTGATCTCGCCGCTTGTGGTCTTAGCTAATTCAAACACATCAGATACTATATTTTTAAGGCGCTCCGACTTCATCTGAAGTATACGGACGTGCTCTGCAGCCTCCTCGGACAGCTCCTCCTTTGACAGCAGGTCGATGTAGCCGATTATCGAAGTGAGCGGTGTTTTGAGGTCATGCGACACATTCGTCACAAGCTCCATCTTTGTGCGCTCCGCCTTTATCGTTTCCTCAATACCCCTGCGATACTGCTCGGATATTGCCGAAAGCTGACAGGAAGCCTTTGCATAGGGTGAATTCTTGCCCATATCAGGCACATAGTCATATTCGCCCGAATATATCCTGTCTATCTGCCGCTCAAGCTTTGCTTCGTCCTTAACGAGCAGCACTCTGCCGTAAATGAACGCCGCCAGAAATACCAGCTCAACAACAAGAAGCTCCTCCACCTCTGTCACGACAGCGAACAGGAAAACAAGGCACGATACAGCGATAAATGCCGCATCCAAAGCGACAAGCCGTCTTGCAACTGTTGCGCCGCGATAATGCTCGCCTGTAAACAGCTCTTTAAAGAAGCGAAGTCCTTTGAGCAGGAAGCCTCCGATCTTCTTCAGCATATCCAGCACCAGCTTCAACAACTTTACACAAAGGATAATACAGCAACA
>SVMQ01000017.1 GCA_015067375.1 Oscillospiraceae bacterium
GCAACAAGATAACACGCGCGATAGGCGCTGAAAGCAGCGTGACTCCCGATTATTTTGAGCTTGATATGAAGGACGGCGATATGCTGCTGTTATGCTCTGACGGTCTGACAGCCTACGGCGACGACATGGATATCCTTGATATCTGCTTCGATGTCAAGCATGAGGAATGTGCCGACGCTCTGATAAAGTATGCAAACGACAAGGGCGGACATGACAACGTTTCTGTGGCGCTGATAAACGTCTGAGCCTGCAAAGGTTACAAAACGGAAACAATTTCCGCGGAATGTTTACAGTTTGATTACAGTTTCATCAAATCGGTTGACAAATATGTCGCTTCGTGTTAGTATTACGATAGGACATATATCATTATATTAATATCTGTGCTTCCATACGGCACAGAGTGCAATATACAATGTATGGAGAAATGGCGGATAATACATGGACAGTAATATTGGAAAAAAGCTTGACGGAAGATATGAGCTGCTGGAGCTTATCGGCGTCGGCGGAATGGCTGATATCTACCGTGCAAACGATATCGAAGAGGATCGTATCGTAGCAGTGAAGATACTCAAGACAGAGTTTGCAGGCAGCGACGAGTTTCTGCGCCGCTTCCGCAATGAGTCAAAGGCTATCGCGCTGCTCTCCCACCCCAACATCGTCAAGATATATGATGTTGGATTCACAGAGAAGGTACAGTTCATCGTTATGGAGTATGTTGACGGCATAACTCTGACTGACTATATCGAGCAGCAGAGCGTACTCAAATGGCGCGACTCCATACACTTCGTGGTACAGATACTCAAGGCGCTGCAGCACGCGCATGACCGCGGCATAGTTCACCGTGATGTAAAATCACAGAATGTTATGCTGCTCAGCGACGGCACTATCAAGGTCATGGACTTCGGAATCGCACGCTTCAACCGTGAGAACAACAAGACCATGTCCGAAAAGACCATCGGCTCTGTTCACTACATCAGTCCCGAGCAGGCACGCGGCGACATCACCGATGAGCGCAGCGATATCTACTCCGTTGGTGTTGCACTGTATGAGATGGTGACAGGCAAGAAGCCGTTTGACGGAGATACTCCCGTTTCCATCGCGCTGATGCATATGCAGAGTACTCCCAAGAAGCCTACAGAGCTTAACAGCACTATCCCCGAGGGTCTTGAGCAGATAATCCTCCGCGCTATGCAGAAGGAGCCTAACCAGCGCTACCAGACCGCAGGCGAGATGATAAAGGATCTCGAGGAGCTTAAAAAGAACCCCGCTATCATCTTTGAGTACAAATACAACTCCACTGACGGCACTACAAAGTATTTTGACCGTCCCATCCCTGCAGGAGAGGACGCTCAGCCGCGCCGCCGCAAGCAGATGACCGTGACCATCCCTGAGGACGCATACGACGATGACGATGATTACGACGACGATGATGACGAGTATGAGGATCGCCGCTCGCCGCTGATACCTATACTTTTCGCGGTAGGTACAGCGCTTATCATCGCTGCTGTGTTCCTTGTACTTATGATGATAAAGGATACCTTCGATAAGGATCCGACCGCATCAGATCAGTCGGGCAGCACTGTTGTCAGCGGCGAAAGCTCCAATATCTCTCAGAATATAAGCGGAGAGATCGAGATGCCGAACATGATCGGTATGCCGTGGGATGAAGCTTATGCCAAGTACAGCTCGCATCTCAATCTCATCGTACAGCAGGAGTGGTCTGAGTATACTAAGGATGAGATATTCGATCAGGAATTCCCCGAGGGAAGAAAGATAAAGATAGGCACCGATGTCATCGTAAAGGTAAGTAAGGGCATCAAGCAGGTGGAGGTTCAGGATCTCACCAACCGTACTCTTGACGCGGCAGAGCGCCAGCTGAAAAAGGACGGCTTCAAGGTGACAAAGACCTATGCCGAGAGCGAGGACGTTGCTGAAAACTGCATCATCCGCACCGAGCCGCCTGCACACGAGATGGCGCCTCAGGGTTCTTATGTTACTCTGGTAGTGAGCCTTGGTTCTCCCGACACGCTGATGTCTGTTCCCAAGCTCACCGATATGCCTATCGAAACAGCGCTTGAGCGCTGCGAGGAATATTTCCTCAATCCCGAGATCACAATGGTAGACAGCGAGGAGGACGAGGGTACTGTTCTCGAACAGAGCATCGAACCCAACAAGCTCGTTGACAAGAACACGACCATCGAGCTAAAGGTAAGTACAGGTAAGATCCCCGAGTCCAACAAGAAGTTCAGCTTCACCGTTCCTCAGTCTGCAAAGGGCGAGTTCGAGTTCAAGTACTACATCGATGGTCTGCTTGACACAGAGCGTGGTACTGAGATTCGCGACGTAAGCCTTGCAACCAACAAGGAGATCCCCTATGAGATCAAGGGTCGCGACGGTGAGACCAAGTCCCTTGCTATCATGGTAACATCTACCGCAACAGGCAAAACAGGTACCTACCTTGTTATCGAGTTCACATTCAAGGCAAATGAGGACGGCAAGATCAAGGTTACCAACGAGTTCAAGGAAAAGAACACCAAGGTATTTGCCGAGCTGCTTGACGGTGCTGAGATACCTGTCGAGGACGATGAAACACTCGAGTCCTTTGAGAGCGGCGAAACAGCTGAGGCTCCCGAAAGCTCAGAGGAAGCTCCAGAGCCTGCTGAAACAGAGGAAACTGAGCCTGTTGAAACAGAAGATAACACTGATAACAACGACGACAACGCTGACAACAACAGCGGCAGCACTGACACTAATACAGACAATTCCAATCCCGGCGGTATACCCGTTGATTGATCGGAGGTAATCTTTATTTCTGCTGAATTTAATGGCAAGATCATAAAGGCTGTTGGGGGTATCTACTATGTAGATGCCCTCAGCGGCATATTAAAAGGTGAAATCGTGAAATGCAGCGCACGCGGCATATTCCGAAAGGATGGCATAAGCCCCTGCGCGGGCGACAATGTGCGCGTTGTGACAGAGGACAACACTGACCCTGTTATTGCGGAGATAGCCGACAGAAAGAATTATCTGATACGTCCACCGCTTGCAAATCTTGACGGTATAGTATTCGTGAACTCCTGCATAGAGCCGCTTCCCAACCGCTTCGTGCTGGACAAGCTGGTAGCTATCGCTGACAGCAAGGGCATTGAGCCGCTGATAGTATTCACAAAGACTGACCTTAAAGATGCAGGCGATATCATTGACGTGTATCGCTCCATCGGCATCGAGGTGTGCCTTGTGAACAACACCACAGGCGAGGGTGCTGAGAGCGTTATGCGCTTTATACAGGGCAGGACTACTGCCTTTGTCGGAAACTCTGGAGTTGGTAAGTCCAGCCTGATGAATGTGCTGTTTCCCGAGCTTGAGCTTGAAACCGCACATATCAGCAAAAAGCTGGGACGAGGCAGGCACACCACTCGACAGGTGGAGATGTATAAGCTTGCAGGCGGTTATGTTGCTGATACCCCAGGCTTCTCTACCGTTGAAACAGAGCGCTACTGCCGCATACCAAAGGGAGAGCTTGACGCGGCATTCCGTGAGTTTAGTGAATTCATGACGGAGTGTCAGTTTGCAAACTGCGCTCATATAAAGGAAAAGGGCTGCGCTGTGCGTGCCGCGCTTGAACAGGGAAAGATCCCTCAGACGCGCTATGACAGCTATGTAAGAATGTACGAGGAAGCAAGCAAGATAAATGAATGGGAATAATATCTGCTCGATAATATGCGGCTCGCCCGACAGCAGGCTTGACAGCTCGCTGGTCGAGGGGCTTGTGATATGCGCCGACAGCGGACTGGACAACGCACTCAAGGCAGGCATAAAGCCGAATATAGTCGTGGGCGATTTCGACAGCTGCACTGCTCAGATACCTGATGATGCTGAGATCATACGCGTTTCGCCTATCAAGGATGACACCGACACGATACTCGCCGCCGATATCGCGATAGAGCGCGGCTGCAGCGAGCTCAGATTTTTCTGCGCGACAGGCGGCAGATTCGATCACACATACGCCAATGTGCAGATGCTGGAATATCTGCACAACAAAGGCGTTTCGGCTGTGCTTTACGGCGGCAGCGAAACTATCAGACTGCTTTATGAGGGCGAATGTACTTCCCTGCATAAGCATGACGGATTTGTTTCGGTCTTTGCACTGACAGAAAACGCACTGATCAGCGAGCAGGGTATGAAATATCCGCTCGACCACCACATTTTAGAGCGCTGCTTCCCCCTTGGCATAAGCAACGAGATAACCGCTGATATAGGCCAGATCACTGTACACAGCGGCATCGTAATACTCTGTGAATACAAGTGCTGACCATGTAAAGGAGCTCATCATGAAAAAGGCTGCTATATTGCTGCTTTTGTTATGCACCGCGGTCTTTTGCGCCTGTAACGCTGAAGTCGCATCGGAAAAGGAGATAATAAAATTCGCCAAGGACACCTACGGCAAGGCTGATTTTCTGTACTCCGAACAAGTCAGCGAGGACGCGCTTCGCTGCTACTTCACCGATAAGGAATACGGCTTTACTTATCACGTCAGCAGCAATGTGCTTGCGATAACTATTGACGGCGCGGTGTTTGGCTATAAGGAAGACAAGGGCAGCGACTTCAATGATGTATTCTATGAATATATCCGCACACAGTCCTCCGCTTCGATAGCTGCGTTGTCACAGCAGTATGGCTGCGAGATACTGCTCGATGATATAATATACGATAATGTAATTTATGTCGATATAACCTCTCCCAACACTGACACTGCCTGCATCGCTGCGGAAAAAACGCGCGAGATACTGTCGTCATACGATACACGCGGATATTGGGAAAACATCAGCTGCCGCGTTTATGATGCGAACGGTAACAAACAGTATACCTACGATACTCTGCACGAACAGCCGCTCACCCCTGAGGATGAGGACATCGAGTTCTTTACACAGGCAGCACAAATGAAGCACAGCGAGGCACAGTACCTGCGCAAGGACACAAGGCTATTCAGTCAGACGGGCATTACCGAGGATAAGCTTGTAAATATACTCGGCACAGAGCCGCCTACTGCGGACAGCATCATCACCTACTACTATTTCACCGCTGAGGGCAAGGAATTCTTCCTCGCTGACGTGCAGGTGTACTATCCCGACTACGGCTCCATGTCATGGCACACGAACTACCTTGAAGTTTTCGGGGAATGACCCCTATAACAAAAAAGATCCCTCCTATGGCTTACCACAGGAGGGATCTGTTCTATTCGTTTACATCGTCTTAAAATGTCCTACCTCATCGCTGAGTGTCACGGCAAGTGCGGAAAGCTCCTCGCTTGCTGCGGCGCTCTGCTCTGCGGTGGCAGTGGTATTGTGGATGGCGTTGTTTACGTTCTCCATGCCCGTAGATATCTGTTCGATAGCAGTGGTCTGCTCGTTGTTAGCATCTGCTATGCCTGTCATTACGTTGGATATCTCCTCAACGCCTGCAACGATGCTGTCCAGCGCGCCCGATGTCGCATCAGCAAGCTCTGTACCTCTGTTTACAGCAGCGATGGAGCGGTTGATAAGCTCGCCTGTCTGCTTTGCAGCCTCCTGACTCTTTCCTGCGAGATTTCGTACCTCGTCGGCAACTACCGCAAAGCCCTTGCCTGCCTCACCTGCTCTTGCAGCCTCGATAGCAGCATTCAGCGCAAGGATGTTAGTCTGGAATGCGATATCGTCAATGACCTTCATGATCTGGCTGATCTCGTTGGAAGATGCCTCGATCTCGCTGATAGCCTCAAGCATATCGTTCATGCTTGCCGAGCCTTCCTGTGCCTTTTCATTGGTCTGCTGTACGGTTTCAAGCGCGCGTGCAACGTTCTCGTTGTTTGCGATAGTCTTTGCAGCGATGTTCTCTATCGTGGAAGCTATCTCATTTACAGCAGAAGCCTGTGTAACTGCATTCTCGGAAAGCTGAGTAGAGCCGTCTGCAAGCTGGCTTGCGCCGTCCTTTACCTCGTCAGCGGAGCGTCCTACCTCTGTCATGGTGCGGTTGAGCTCTTCTCTGATATGGTCAAGGTTAGCCTTCACCTGAGCGAAATCGCCCTTGTAATCAACGGCAGTACCCACGGTAAGATCGCCCTCGGATATATGATCGAGTACATTTCCCATATCGCCGAATACCGACTGCATCGTATCCTTCATGGTGGACAATGCATCGGTCATCGCACCTATCTCACCGCCCATATCTGTCGTAGGAGCGTCGGATGTAAGGTCGCCCTCAGAAAAGCTCACAAGACGGTCGGCTGTCTTTGTGATAGGTGTAGCTATCCTCTTGATGAAAAGGAATATTATCGGAAGTGTAAGCAGCGATATCGCAATTGCGATCAGCAGTATCATACCTGCCGTCATCAGCAGTGTATTCCTTACAGGCGCCCACGGTGTTGCGATGGCGATAGACCAGCCCTCCTCGCCTGCTACGGGAGCATATCCGAGATAATAATCCTGACCCGCGATCTCAACGTGCTTTGTTCCCTCTTCGTATGTAAGCATATCTGCAGAAATATCAGCAAGGTCTGCAAGACCGCTGTCAAGCTCGGCATTGTTCTGAAGCTCGGTAAGGATAGGCAGCTTTTCGGTATCGCTTGCCGCAATTATCATACCGTTCTTGTCAATGATAAAGCACAGACCGTTATCACCGAAGTGGACCTCTTTGATAACATTGTTCACGATATCTGTATCAAGACCACCATACATAAGGTAATCCTGACCGTTTGCGCTGAAATATTTACCCATCATGATGGTGAGCGAGTTGTCAGTCATTCTCAGCAATGGGCTGGAAACATACGCATCCTTGTTAGCCATAGCATTGATGAAGTAGTCACGCTGAGAGATATCCGTATCATTCAAGGTCTTGCCATCACTGTATGCAAGGGAGAAATCCTTGAACGTACTTGTGCTTGCGCTCTTATTGATGATAGCCTTGCGTTCTTCAGCGGATAAGCTTTCATCGACGATGTCAGGATTTTCCGTAACCACGTCAAACTGTCTTGACAGGTCGTCAACAAGGTTTTCGATGCTTGTGGAATAAGCGCCTGCAAGCGCCAGAGCCTCATCCTCATAATTATAGGTGTACGCTGAAATGGTGCAGATGAATGCAAGGATGGTCATAACAGCCGCTACCGTCAGCGCAGGTGTCAGCGCCAATCGTGTCAAGCGTGCCTTTAGTCCGCCCTTTTTCGTTTTTGTCGGTGCCATAATAAAGCCTCCTGATATTATGACGTTTATGTCATATTAATGTTATTGTTATTATTATAACACAGAAAGCAATAATAGTCAACAAATAAACAGTCGTCGCATAATGGTATATGCGACGAATTTTTTTGTTTATTTTGTACAAAAGTCAATATTCCTTATTTTTCCTTTTGTATGCAATGACATAAGAGAAGGTATCTTTTTCTCCCTTTTCCGCCAGCATTACCAACAGACCTTCAAGAAAGTCTGATGTTTCGGGGTGGATAACACGCCTGCCCTTTGCCGCAAGGAAATAATCCAGCGCACTGCGGTCGGTGTAGTTTTTGCCCTGATATATCTTGCTTGCCGCTACGCGGTCGCAGAACATCTCGATGACGTATTTCAGTGGCATCTTTACAGGCTCATTCTGCTTGGTCTTGGGGTTATAATCCATCCAGTACTCGAAATGGTGGCGATTTCTGCCCTTGTGGTGCAACCACGCGCGGGAGTAGCCGTAGTCCTCGCGCGCTGCCTCGTTAGGGCTGCGCGTCCCCTGATAATAGCGCGCACCCTCAAAAAACTCAGTTGGAGCATACTTCGACAGATCGTGAAACAACCCCTGCCAGCCTATCCCAGCCCTGAAGCAGTGTGCGATCACCTTGTGGCGATGCTTTGTTATGGTGCGGAAATGTCCGAATGCTCCTTTTAGCGACATATTGACCTCCTGTCAGCCCTCGCTGCTGATGCTGTTGAATATGGGACGAAGCCTTTTGTACAGCGGCACGGATATTGCCACCGCGGTAAGTCCCTTGACGAATGTAAACGGCACATTGAATATCACAAGGCACTCAAGCAGACTGTCTACGCTTGGCAGGATAGCCTGATATGCGCCGATGATACCCTCAAGCGGCATAAATTTCGTATACACGGGGTACACGATAAAGTAGTTGCTTGCAATGCTCACCAGAGCCATGAGAAGTGCGCCGCAAATGCCGCCTGTGATGACCCAGCCGTACTTGTGGGTCTTTCTTGCGACAAGTCCTGCAGGCAACACAAGGCACGAACTGAGAATGAAGTTTGAAAGCTCGCCCACGCCGCCTGTTGAGGTAGTAAACAGACCCTCCAGATTCTTGATAAGGCACACCGCCACGCCCGAAACAGGCCCCATCGTCAGAGATGCCAGCACTGCAGGCATATCCGAAAAATCAAAGCTGATAAAGCTTGGCATCAAGGGGATGTTGAAGCTTGTAAGCTCCGACAGAATGATCGACAGTGCTGCCATCAGCGCGGTGAATACCATGCGTCTGAGGTCGGGTCGTCTTGCTGAGCTGGTCTTGTTTGCTGTTGTTGTGTTGTTCATGTTTCCTCCAATTCTTTCGGGAAAACTGAAAACAGAAAGCCCCGACACAAGACAGATATCCTGTATCGGGGCGCAAATATGTTCTCTGTAAGATATGCACATTTGTTCTGATTCTTTCATCCGGACTATACCGTCGGTATGGGAATCTCACCCATTCAACCCCAAAAGGCTCGCGGACTTTTACCGCCGGTGGGGAATCTCACCCCGCCCCGAATCTTCTTTGTGTTCATCGTTTCATTTCGCTTGCATCATTCTTTTTTGTCAAATCATCGCATACTGCGTTAAAGCTCCTTGACGGGCACAAAGCCCGCCTGCGTCGCTTTGCCTTGTCTGCGAAGATTTTTCTAAAAAAGCCTGACGCGATCTCAATGAACCGCTGTCCACTACTTGCGAATAAATTATTATGACATTGCTGCCACTGCTACATTATATACCTATATTACGATTTTGTCAATAGCTTACTCGATATTCTGTATCTGTTCGCGTATCTTTTCGATCTCGCTCTTCTGATCGACTACTATCTTTGTTACCTCGATGTCCTGTACCTTGCTGCCGATGGTGTTTGTTTCGCGGTTCATCTCCTGCACGAGGAAGTCGAGCTTTCTGCCTATCGCTTCGCTGCCATTGAGCATGGTGCGGAACTGCTGCAAATGCGAGCGCAGGCGCACTGTTTCCTCGTCAACAGCGGTCTTTTCGGAGAAGATGCCTGCTTCAAGCAGGATGCGGCCCTCGTCTATGTTCGAGTTGTTCAGCACCTCGCACATCTTGTCGAACAGCCTTTTGCGGTATTCCTCCACGATGAGCGGAGAGCGCTGCTCAACGATAGCTACCCAGCCCTCGATGGTATCAAGGCGCGAGAGGATATCCGCCTTCATGCGCTCGCCCTCAGCCTCGCGCATAGCGATGAACTTTGTCAGCGCCTGCTCTGCAACGGACTTTACGTCTGCCCATATCTGCTCCTCGTCGGCTTCCTCCTTGACAACGGTAAACGCATCGGGGATGCGCATAACGTGCGACAGCGACAGGTCGTCGTTAAGACTGAACTCGTCCTTTACAGAGCGCAGCGCGTCTATGTAATCGCGCACTATCTCGCGGTTGATGGATATCTTTTCGTCCTTGGTTTCGGTGTTGTAGACAAGCACGCTCACCTCTACCTTGCCACGGCTTATCTTACCGTTGAGCAGGGTCTTGAGCTTCTCCTCAAGGAAGCCCAGACTGCGCGGAATACGGCAGCCAAATTCGTAATAGCGGTGGTTTACGGCGCGTATCTCAACTGTGATATCGCGGCCGTTGAGTATCTCGTGACCTCTGCCGAAGCCTGTCATGCTCTTTATCATATCTGTGTAGTCCTTTCGTTAATCGTTAAGCTGATATACTCGTACATAATCTACTTTCATAGTATCGGGAAGCTGCTTTGGGTCAACGATGCAATCGTCAGTCCATTTCGTCCAGCTGCCCATCTCGGCGGTTATCTTCATATAGGATTCTGCTCTGCTCGTACCGCCTGCCGCTTCAGCCTTCGTGCGCCATGTTTCGGTGCCGTCTATGTAGAACACATATTCATCCCTCGTCCACAGGCAGGAGAATGTGTGATACTCCCCGTCGTAGACGTCGGCTTTTACCTGCACACCCTCGGCTTTGTGCGCCTCTCCGTAGCCGTCCCAGTTTAGCGTGTGCTGGATGATGCTCTGCTTGTAGTAAGCGGATTCGTAGATATCTATCTCAGTTCCGTCAAGACCGCCGCGCGTTTCACCGCCGACACTCTCGCTCATAAGCCAGAATGCCGTCCAGTAGCCTGGGACGCTGTTAACGGTGCAGCGTATCTCGAAATAGCCGAATTGCTGTTCAAATATTCCCTTGCTGCGCACGCCGCCTGACAGATAGCGGTCGGTTTTCTCGTCGTAATCCATGCCGATGATTAGGTTTCCCTCGCCGTCAAGCCAGCTCATACTGTCGTCCCAGTGGTCGTTGAGGTCTTGTCTTGGCCATTCGGGGCAGCGCTCCCATTTGGTGAGGTCGAGCTGTGTGCCGTCGAAGTTGTCCTCGAATGTCAGGGAAAGCTCTCTGCCGTCCACGACGATGCTCGTGTAGTCAGGCTGCGGCGGCTCGAGTGCGACAGCGTTAAGGCTCCGGAAAAGTACGAGAAGTAAAGCTGCTGCTTTCATTGATGCTCCTTTGTCAGATAAGTCCCTTGTCCATCATTGACTGTGCCGCAAGCATGATGCCTGTCTTGCCTGTCGGGAATGTAAGGCCGCCCTGCAGCCATACTGCATACGGCTCTCTTAACGGTGCATCAGCGGAAAGCTCCACCGACGAACCCATGGTGAATGCGCCTGCCGCCATGATGACCTTGCTGTCGTAGCCCGGCATATCCCAAGGCTCGGGTGCAGCGAAACTATCAACAGGAGAACCTGCCTGAATGCCCTGACAGAAAGCGATGAGCTGCTGCTCGCCGCCTAATTTCAGCGCCGCGATTATGTCGGTGCGCTTTTCGTTGTACTTGGGAAAGCACTCACAGCCGAGTATCTCGAAAAGTGCGGTTGCGAAAACGGAGGTCTTGAGTGCCGCGCACACTGCCTCGGGCGCATGGAAGATGCCGAGATACATTCCGCGAAGCTGGTCAAGGCTTGCGCCGACCTCCTTGCCTGTACCCGGGGTGGTCAGCCTGTAGGCGCAAAGCTCTACCGCTCTTGCGTTGCCTGCTATGTAGCCGCCTGTTTCTGCGATGCCGCCGCCGAGATTTTTGATAAGGCTGCCGATGATAAGGTCTGCGCCCACCGCGAGCGGCTCACGCTCCTCGACAAGCTCGCCATAGCAGTTGTCCACCATGACGATGCAGTCCTTGTTCACGCTGCGCACTGCCTCTATCATCTCACCGATGATATCTATCGTGAATGACGGGCGGAGTGAATATCCCCTTGAGCGTTGTATATAGGCCACCTTGCAGCCTGCTGCCTTTGCGCGGATACCGTCAAGGTCGGGCATACCGTCAGGAAGCAGGTCTACCTGCGCGTATTTTACTCCAAAATCTTTGAGCGAGCCGATGTCGTCGCCGTTTATAACGCCCTGAATGGTATCATAAGGCTCGCCTGTTATCGAAAGCAGCGTATCTCCGCCGCGGAGTATTCCGAACAATGCCGTTGTGATGGCGTGAGTGCCGTTTACGAAATTGTGGCGCACCAGCGCGTCCTCAGCGCCGAGTATCTGTGCAAACACTGCGTCGAGCTTGTCACGGCCGTCGTCGCCGTAGCCGTAGCCGTTTGTACCTTTCATGTGGATGTCGCTGATGCGGTTGTCGATGAATGCCTTGAGCACCTTCTGTCCGTTTAGCTCTGCGAGCCTGTCAAGCTCTGCAAACGGCTCCCTGCAAAGCTGCATCGCCTTTTCCGCTGCCTCGGTGAGGCGCGGTGAAAACTCAAAAACTGCCATTTATTTATCCTCTCTTTTTTCGGACATAGTCCGCTGTTATTCCATATTATATAATACACTTTTTTTCAGCCCATGTCAACAGTTCCTGCAACTTCCGACTTTTTTTGCGGATAGTTTTCGCGCAACAGTAACCAAAATCACCATGCAGCATAATATGTACTATGAAACGGAAGCTTCAAAGGGAAGCGGAGGTTTCAGAATAATCTTCAAGGAGGACATCATTATGTCATGCTTCAACTTTGGTGGTAACAACTGCTGCTGGATCATCATCCTCATTCTCCTGTTCTGCGTATGCGGCAACAACGGCTCTGACAACGCTTGCGGTAACAACTGCGGCAACAGCTGCAACCCCTGCTGCTGATCCTATCTGTGCATAACAAGAGGCCTCCCCATACGGGGAGGCTTCGGTCTGTTACACAGGAGAGAGCGTGATGATCCTCCTGCCTGCTTTCGTGGCATGATCGACAGTATATTTTGTGCCGCCGCTCTTTCCGTCGTATACCGCGACAAGCACATCGCATATCTCTACAAGCGCCCTGTTACGGCGATGCATACAATCCTTTGAATATACAGGGCTGATGCAGATAGTTTTATCGCATTGACTGAGTATATCATGATAACGCGCACGTTCGGCCTCGTTCCACCGTGCATCCTGATCGTGGCATGGGATCATTGCAGTAAGCTTTATATCGGAATATTTCTGCTTAAGCTTCAGCACAGCCTCCGCGCACCAGATATCCACGCCCAGCGCCATGCCCGAAAAAAATTCGCGCGCACCGCTTTCGGCAAGCTCGGACACAGTGCTTTCTATACGCTGCTTCAGCGCAATACACAAAGGATCGTCCTCCCCGAAAAATGGCAGCTTCGCAGGACGATAGCCTGTAAATGACACTCTGAACATATCTTCCCCTCCGTTCACTCTGCTTATTATATCATGAACAGAGATTTATTTCAACACTTTTTTGATACACTTTATCAGAAAACGAAAAAATATGTACGGCAGATGATCTGCCGTTTTATCAGCCCTTGTTGTTATTGTTGTTCTGCTTGTTCTGATTATTCTGGCTGTTCTGCTTGTTCTGGTTATTCTGCTGATTCTGTTCGTTACGGTTAGACATTTCAATATCCTCCAGTGTATTTATTCACGGCTATGCCGTAACAATATTTTGTTCTGCAGCCCGCATTTTATACATTCAAAAATATAAAGTTGCACTAAAGCGATATATGTGCTAAAATACTATTACAAAGTGAGGTGTATTTTATGGATATCTTTTTTGAAATGACAGTATCCGCTGACCTGCGCACAGTCGAAATAGTATACAAGGACATAGCATATCATCTCTTCTACGATCAGTATATGGGTGAATATTACGGAAGAAACGCCGATGACAACACTCGGTTTTGTATTGGCAGATACGAATACAGAAACGCCCCCGATAATTGGAATCCTCTCCCGAATGAGCAGGATTTCAAGAACGGCTTCATAACCGACAGGCTGCACGATGAGGCAAGCGAGCTTGCGAAAAAACTGAACATCACCGCGCTGAAGCTTGCGCCTGTATACAACGCTGAGGACGGCAAGCCCTTCCGTTACGGCGATCACTACACTGACAGCATCCCCGATATGTGGAGCGTGTATTACCGTGACGGAAAGTACTTCTATATCGATGCCTACAAAAGCGACGCGCTGCGCATAAAGCTGGAACTCGACAGCGAGGAAGAGCTTTGGAAAAGAGCCGCCGAGGAGCTGCTGAAAACAAAATAACCGTAAAGATCCCGTTTACATATTGCAATTAACAGCAAATTATGCTAAAATATATATGTATAATTTTGCACCGAAAGGAACTTTTATTTATGAATATCTTAGTTGTAGGCGGCGGCGGCCGCGAACACGCAATTATCACCGCCCTTTCCAAGTCCGCAAAGGTGGACAAGCTTTATGCAGCACCCGGCAACGGCGGCATATCCAAGCTTGCGGAATGTTTCCCTGTTAAAGCTACGGATATCGACGGTATGCTGGAGCTTGCCAAAAAGCTGCAGCCCGATTACGTTTTCGTTGCCCCCGATGACCCCCTCGTTCTCGGCATGGTGGACAAGCTGAATGAAGCAGGCTTCAAAACATTCGGCCCGCGCGCGAATGCGGCTATCCTTGAGGGCAGCAAGGTGTTCTCAAAGGCGCTGATGAAAAAGTATAACATCCCCACAGCAGGCTACGAGACCTTCACGGACGCAGAAAAGGCTATCGAATACATAAAGGCACAGAACAGCTATCCCGCCGTTATCAAGTGTGACGGTCTTGCGCTCGGCAAGGGCGTTATCATCGCAAAGGATTTCGAGGAGGCTAAGGACGCCGTAAACTCCATGCTGCTTGACGGCAAGTTCGGTGCATCGGGCAGCGAGATCGTTGTCGAGGAGTTCATGACAGGCCCTGAGGTCACAGTGCTGGCGTTCACTGACGGCAAGACCGTAAAGCCTATGATATCCTCCATGGATCACAAGCGTGCATACGACAACGACGAGGGCCTTAACACAGGCGGAATGGGTACTATCGCTCCCAATCCCTGCTATACAGACGCGTTCAAGGCAGAGTGCATGGAAAAGATATTCAAGCCCACCATCGCGGCTATGCAGGCAGAGGGCAGACCGTTCAAGGGCTGTCTGTACTTCGGTCTGATGCTCACTCCTAACGGCGCACGCGTTATCGAGTACAACTGCCGTTTCGGTGATCCCGAGACACAGGTAGTTCTCCCTCTGCTGGAGACCGACCTTGTTGACATCATCGAGGCTATCTGGGAAGAGAAGCTGGACGCTCTCGATATCAAGTGGAGCGAAAAGTCCTGTGCTTGTGTAGTTATCGCAAGCGGCGGCTATCCCGAGAAATACGAAACAGGCAAGCAGATCAGCGGTCTTGACGAAAACGGTCAGTCCGATCTCGCGTATGTCTACCACGCCGGCACAAAGCTTGAGGGCGGCAAGTTCCTCACAGCAGGCGGTCGTGTACTCGGCGTTACTGCAACAGGCGATGACCTCAAGGCCGCACTGGACAGCGCATACAAGGCTGTTGATACCATCACCTTTGAAAAGGCGCACTTCAGAAAGGACATCGGCAAGCGCGCACTCGAAGCATTATAATAACAATGAGCCACCCAAAACGGGTGGCTCTGATTATTGGGGGAATATGACATACCAAAGGGCGACCCGAAAGCCGCCCTTATTTGTGTTATGTACCTCTCATCCAAGCTTGTTCTTGATGTATGTAGTAGCAATAACTGCAACGATACCGCCGAGAGAAGAGCCTACCAGATTAACGATAAGCTGATAGCTCCAGTCTACCTTTTCCTTGTTCTTGTTGGGGATAGGCAGGATAGCAAACCATACGCTGCTGAATACGGAACGCATAGCGTTCATGCTGAAGCCAGTGCTGTTTAGCGTAAGAGAGAGGATAGCAACGGACGCAAAGCCTACCGCACCGATAACGAGCGGGTTTGCGACATTGGTAATGCCCATGAATACAAGGAACAGGAACATGAATGTTGCAAGGAACTCCTGAACGAAATTGAGGGGCATATTCTTCTCAACGGGGTAAGCAGAGAAGATACCGCGCTTGGATTCCTCGGGAGAAGCCTTGAAGGAATCATGGAAGAATACCATGCACAGAAGCACTGCCGCGCCTGCCGCAAGGAATTCCATAAGCAGATAGATAGCCGCATCCTTGATGGACAGACCGTTATAAATAAGATTACCGAGAACAACGCCTGGGTTGAGATAAGCGGGGCCTCCCATAACTACCGCGATAGCAAGACCGAAGCCAACAGCAAGGCTCCATGCCACGACCAGCTCGATATAGTTAAGCTTTCCTACAAGCGTCTTTTTCAGCGATACATTACACATATAGGAATAGCCGCCCAGCAGGAAGATAAGACTTCCGACAAATTCTGACAAATAAGCCATAACAAAAACCTCCCAATTGTTTTTGTTAAGTATAGCACACTTTGATAAATCTGTCAATAATTTTTACGTATTTTTTCACTTTTTGGTGGTTTTCACAAAACGCCAACTTCATATTTAGCTATTAGGGATAATTTATAGCACTTATTGCCAAAACAGGTACAGCCATCATCCCTGCCAACGGAATGATGGCTGTTATTATATCACCAGCATGAATTCCTTACCCGCACTGACAGCAGCAAGAAGCTGCTCCTCTGCCTGCTTTTCCTGCTCCTGTGACAGCGCTTTTCCCGAGCGCGAGCGGTAATGCGCGCTTACCTGTGGTCTGCCGTTTTTTAGCTCTGCCTTGATGTCATAAGCCTCACAGGTCAGCTCACTGCCGTCCGTCACAAGGCTCAGCTGGATGCTGTCAGCTTCGCCAGAAAGCAGCATCGCACCGACAGTGGTACTCTTGTCCGCAAAGCTGCCGAGCCTGCCGCCGCTTATCACACGCGAGCCATTAAGTTCAGCCGTCTTGCCGCTTTTGTCCTTTGTCATTCCGCTGCCGTTGACCGTTTCACCAAAGCTGGGTATCAGCGTAGGACTTCCCTCCTCGTGTGCTGACAGCACATCCAGCAGCGTTGCTTTCGGTGATATACCAAGATGATATGCATTATCTATCATCGAAACAGGCTTTTCCGCCGCAGTTATTCCCTCTGTGAATTCAAGGTCGGTAAGCATCTCGGCTGTATCAGCGCAGCAGACAGGCATATTCAGGCTGCAGCGCATATCCCTGTACAACATGGTCAACACTGAGGGGATATCCGCCTCCTCAAAGCCTCCGCCAAGCACCAGCAGCTTTGCCTCGCTCATATAGATATCCTTGCCGTCTATCAGCGACAGCGACTGCACCGCTTCACCCAGAGTTTCACCCCTGCCTGTGACCTTTATGACGTTTGTCTTTGTCACGTCAAGCTCGCCGCTGCTTCCCCCTGCACTGAACAGCAGAACATTCAGCGTATACTCGCCATCCTCGTGGTCTATCGCCGCAAGCTGTACTATCGCCCTGTCCCCAAGCTCCGTTGTATCTGCACAGCCGCACATCATCAGCGTCATTATCAATACGATGACCAGCTTTTTCATGCCGCTTCTCCTTTCGCCACTGCCCTGCTGCCTGCTTGTTCCATCGAGCTTTTTATCGCCGCATAGCTGCCATACAGCAGCAGCGCACTTCTGAGCGCCGCACAAGCCGCCCAGATCGCTGAAGAAAAACCGTCCAACCGCTTGAACAGCGTGATATCCGCAAGCCCTGATGCCGCAATGAACGGATATTCCACTATTCCATAGAAGCCGCCCAGCACCGCCATCGAAAACAGGTCGATAAGCACCGATAACGTCACACTGCACAGCGCGAAGATAAGCACAGCACCGCAAGCACCTATTCCGCGCTCACGCTTACGCACATAGGGCAGCACCGCCGCAAAGGCAAGATACTCTCCGCAGTGCATCAGGCGCTCCAGTACAAGGTGCAGCATATCTTCCGCAGGCTGCATTCCGCCGAAGCTGCGCAGCTCGATATAGCTGACATCAGCAAGCACTACTACTGCTGTCAGGATAGCTGCCGCTGCCGCAAACAGCAGCCCAGCGCGGCTTATCGCTTCTATCCCCTTGAATGCCGCATACACAGCAAACGCGCCAAGCAGCACCGCAAGCACAGCCAGAGGAAGCATCAGCAGGCTGCCGCCGCGTGCAAGCAGCTTCACGCACAGCGCAGCGGCCAGCGCCATTTTGGTCGTTCGCACATCGATGGCGGGAAGATGCAGGCTCATCTTTTTCTTCATCGGCGTCACTGCTCCAATCCAAGCTCCTCATACGCCCTGTCGATCGT
>SVMQ01000018.1 GCA_015067375.1 Oscillospiraceae bacterium
TGGCGGAGGGGGAAGAAAGCTGTACAGCTCCTGATAGCTATCGTATTCCGCATCGCTGAGCGGCGCGGTGGGGATAAGCCCTGTGCAGTCGGTGGATGAGCCGCTTTTTATATAGTCCTGCTGGACGAACTTCTGTTTGTCTTTGGGTGGATAAGGGTAACGTGGCATATTATCATCTCCTTTCGGTATAGCATTTGCAGACATCGTATGATTATACCGCTATATACAAAATGTAATATTAATATTATTATATTCAAAGGGTATATACCATTGCGGCGGTGTCTGATAATTAAGATGAGTTTATAAGGGCAGAAATATCAATGTATGCTGATATTCAGCATTTATTTCACCTAAGTTTCGCAATTGCGCTGTTGACAAAAGTGTTGGACTGGTGTATAATATAAAATGTATATTTATAAACTGCACAAATGTCTGCAAAAGAAAGGGATAGATAAAAATGGGTCTTTTTACATCATTATTCGGCACATATTCATCCAAAGAGCTGAAGCGTATCGAGCCTATCAAGCAGCAGGTCATCGACCTTGAAGAAAAATACGGCAAGATGGATGATGCGGAGCTGAAATCTCAGACAGATATCTTAAAGCAGCGCCTCGCTGATGGTGAGACGCTCGATGATATACTGCCCGACGCTTTCGCTGTCTGCCGTGAGGCTTCAACAAGAGTACTCGGCATCCGTCACTACCCTGTACAGATCGTCGGCGGTATCGTGCTTCATCAGGGACGTATCGCGGAGATGAAGACCGGTGAGGGTAAGACTTTCGTTGCTACTCTGCCTGCTTACCTCAATGCGCTGACAGGTAAGGGCGTTCACATCGTTACAGTTAACGACTACCTCGCAAAGCGTGACAGTGAGTGGATGGCAAAGGTACACCGCTTCCTCGGTCTGACTGTAGGTCTTATCACACACAACCTCAACCCCGATGAAAGACGCGAAGCTTATGCCTGCGACATCACATACGGCACAAATAACGAGCTTGGCTTTGACTATCTGCGCGACAATATGTGTCACCACAAGAAGGATATGGTACAGCGCAAGCATAATTTTGCGATCGTGGACGAGGTTGACTCCATCCTTATCGACGAGGCAAGAACACCTCTTATCATTTCCGGCCGCGGCGACAAGTCCACAGACCTTTATGCAAGAGCTGACGCGTTTGCCAAGACCCTTGTTATGGATAAGGTAGTGGAGCTTAACAGCAAGGACGACTACGACAGCGAGTTCAAGGGCGACTATATCGTTGACGAAAAGGCAAAGACCTGCAACCTGCTTCCAAGCGGTGTCGCAAAGGCTGAGAAGTATTTCGGCATCAAGAACCTCATGGATCCCGATAACACCACACTTCTGCATCACATCAATCAGGCTATCAAGGCTAACGGTATAATGCGTCTTGATATCGACTATGTTGTTAAGGACGGCGAGATCGTTATCGTTGACGAGTTCACAGGTCGTCTTATGTTCGGTCGTCGCTATAATGAGGGTCTGCATCAGGCTATCGAGGCTAAGGAAGGCGTTAAGGTAAACCGCGAGAGCAAGACTATGGCGACCGTTACATTCCAGAACTTCTTCCGTCTGTACTCCAAGCTTGGCGGTATGACAGGTACAGCTATGACAGAGGAGGGCGAGTTCCGCTCCATCTACGGCATGGATGTCATTGAGATCCCCACAAACAAGCCTGTTATCAGAATCGACAATCAGGATCAGGTATACAAGAACGAGCGCGGCAAGTTCCAGGCAGTATGCGAACAGGTAGAGGAGTGCCACAGAAAGGGTCAGCCCGTACTGGTAGGTACAGTAACTATCGAGAAGTCCGAGCTTATCTCCAAGCTGCTCAAGGCACGCGGCATCAAGCATGAG
This sequence comes from Oscillospiraceae bacterium, assembly GCA_015067375.1. Classification (GTDB taxonomy): domain Bacteria; phylum Bacillota; class Clostridia; order Oscillospirales; family Ruminococcaceae; genus CAG-115. The sequence goes on from SVMQ01000018.1 coordinate 1,877, forward strand.
GTGCTCAACGCGAAGAACCATGAGCGCGAGGCTGATATCATCGCACAGGCAGGCAAGAAGGGTGCGGTAACTATCGCAACCAACATGGCTGGTCGTGGTACTGATATCAAGCTTGGCGGTAATGCAGAGTACCTTGCTATCAACGAGATGAAGAAGCAGGGCTATTCCGAGCGCATCATTCAGGAGGCAAGAGGCTTTGCAGAGACCGATGACGAGAAGATCATCGAGGCAAGAAACAAGTATCAGGAGCTGAATAAGAAGTACGAGGAGAAGATCGCTCCCGAGGCTGAGGAAGTCAAGAACGCAGGCGGTCTGTTCATCATCGGTACAGAGCGCCACGAGTCGCGCCGTATCGACAATCAGCTTCGCGGACGTTCGGGACGTCAGGGCGACCCCGGAGAGAGCCGTTTCTATATCTCCCTTGAGGATGATCTGATGCGTCTGTTCGGCGGTGACAGAGTTCAGAAGTTCATGGAAACGCTGAATTTTGACGAGAACCAGCCTATCGAGGCGGGCTTCCTTTCCAATACTATCGAGTCTGCACAGAAGAAGATCGAGGGCAGAAACTTCGCTATCCGTAAGAACGTGCTTGATTTCGACGATGTTCTTTCCCAGCAGCGTTCTACTATCTACGCTGAGCGTTCCAGAGTGCTTGACGGCGAGGATATCAGCGAGAACATCCAGAACATGATGAACAGCAACATCGAGGAAACCGTAAATATGTACTGTGCCGACAGCGTTGCGGAGAACTGGAACCTTGACGGTCTGCGCGCTCACTATATGAATCTGTATCTGATGGACAGCGACCTTCGCTATTCCGTGGATGAGCTTAACAACGTATCCAAGAAGGATATAGTGAAGCTTATAAAGGATCGTGCTAACCTCATCTTCAAGACAAGAGAGAACGATATGGGTTCTGAGACAATGCGCGAGGTAGAGCGTATCTGCCTGCTCAAGGTGGTTGACAAGTATTGGATAGCTCACATCGACGCAATGGAGGAGCTTAAGCGCGGTATTTACCTGCGTGGATTTGCTCAGAAGGATCCTGTTGTAGAGTATCGTTTTGAGGGCTATGCTATGTTTGACGATATGATCTCCACTATCCGTGAAGAAACAGTCAAGATGGTACTCACAGTTCCCGTAAAGATACGCAGAATGCCTGCACAGGCACCCAAGGCAGAAGAATAATAAATGACAAGTTACCGCAGCGGCAACAGTGCTGCTGCGGTACTTTTGATAAAGGTGAATGACATGAACTCAATTGAATTCCGCAAAGAGCTTACAGAGCATATCATCCCGTTCTGGAACAAGCTCCGCGATGATGAAAACGGCGGCTTTACAGGCTTTATGGACAGCGCGCTGAATATCGACAAAAACGGCGAAAAGGGCGTTATACTCCATTCACGTATACTCTGGTTCTACTCTAACGCATATATGCTGTTGAAGGACGAGGCGCTGCTGGACAATGCAAAGCACGCATATAAGTTCCTCACAGAAAAGTGCGTGGATAAGCAGTACGGCGGTGTATACTGGTCTATGAACGCTGACGGAAGCGTAAAGGATGACATCAAGCATACATACTGTCAGGCGTTCTTTGTGTACGCACTGTCCAGCTATTACAGAGCGTGCGGCGACAAGGATGCGCTGAAGCTTGCTTATGAGGTGGTAGATCTTATCGAGAAGCACGCGACCGATGATGTTGCGTATCTTGAAAAGCTGTCGCGCGACTGGGGCTCAGAGCTTGCAAATGACGAGCTTTCCGAGAACGGTCTTATGGCAGATAAGACTATGAACACCACTTTGCATCTCATGGAAGCATACACTGAGCTGTATCTTGCAGACAAAAACGCAGATGTACTCAGACGACTGAAGTTCCAGCTGGAGCTTACATACGACAAGATATTTGACGAGCAGGGAAACAAGCTGCTTGTATTCTTTAACAGAGAGATGGATGTGATCGGTGATATCCATTCCTACGGTCATGATATTGAGGCGACATGGCTTATCGACCGTGCTTGTGATGCAATAGGCGATGCAGAGATATCCGCAAAGTTCGCTGACATGAATAAGCGCATCGTGCGTAACATAGCAGATATCGCATATCACAAGGCGACAGGCTCTCTGCTCAACGAGAGCGAGAACGGCGTAGTAAATACATGGCGCATCTGGTGGGTGCAGGCGGAAACTGTAGTCGGATTCCTCAATGCTTATCAGAGAGGCTACGGCGACAAGGAGTATTACGACATCGCGGCGGCTGTATGGAAGTTTATACAGGATTTCATCGTTGACAAGCGTGAGGGCGGCGAGTGGCACTCTCAGCTTGACGACAGCATGAAGTTCGCTGAGTTCAAGCCCATGGTCGATCCGTGGAAGTGTCCCTATCACAACGGAAGAATGTGCATCGAGGCTATTTGCAGGCTCGAGAAGTGATCTGAGGAGAAACCTATGATAAAAAAAGCTGCAGCGATCGTCCTGTCGCTGGGAATGATAAGCGGAATGTTTACAGGCTGCAAACAGAACGAGGCAACAACACAAGAGATCAAGCTGCCTATCTACGGCGCAGAGGAGATAACCTACGAGGTCGCTACGGCGCAGTATATGGATATCTCCCAGACGCAGAGCTATGGTGCTACCATCGGCTATCCGTTTGCGGATAATCTGTACTATCCCGCGGATGCACAGGTGGTCAGCTTTTCCGCGATAAAGGGCAAGGATGTTGTTGAGGGTCAGGTGCTTGCAGAGCTTGATTCGGGCGACCTTGACTATGAGATCAGCAATCAGCAGACGATCGTTAATACGGCGCTCTCACAGGCACACACAAGTGAGGCGGCGCGGCTGCAGTACGAGATAGAGCAGTACACACTGGATATGCTGCTTGCGGAAAAGGAGAAGTACATCATCCGCGCTCCGTATGACGGCATTATCGTGGGCATACAGCGCGTGACTGCAGGCGATCAGATCGAGGCCGGCGCGGTATGCTGCACAGTCGCACCCGCCGATGGAGTACAGGTATACATTGACGGAAAGGATGCCAATAATTTTAGATATGGTCAGTCTGTCGTTGTTAAGATCGACGGTGTTGAGTATCCTGCAAAGGTGGTCATGGCGCCTGATGTTGCACCAGCGACTGCTGATAATTATGCGTCAAGACGTGCGGTGTTCCTGCTTGACAACGACGCTATGGATAAGCTGATCGTTGAAAATCAGATGGCGCTTGCTGCAGGTTGGGCAACAGTATACCTGACCACTGAAAAGAAGAATGTGCTTGCTGTGCCTGATGCGGCTGTAAAGACCACAGGAATGACCTCGTCGGTTACGCTTCTTGATGGTACGGAGAGGTTTCGTTTCAATGTCACAGTCGGCATGAGCCTTGGCGGCTACACCGAGATAGTTGACGGTATAGCTGAGGGCGATGTGGTGATATCTGACGGAAGCGGCACTTTCGTTTCATCCAATGACAATGCCGATAATGATGACGACCACGGAGGCTGGAACGGCGAATGGGACGGAGAGCGCCACGAGCGTGATTGATATTGATAAACAAAAAAACGAGGAGCAGACGCTCCTCGTTTTTGTTATGTTCAGTTATTCATGTGCGCGATGATCTTTGCCACATCCTCCGCGTAATCGGGAATAAGCTCACCGTTTTCGATCAGCGTATCTCCGATATGCTCCAATGCGGCGGCGTTAAGCTCCTCAAATGCTGTTTCGGGCAGCACGCCACGGTCGCGACAAAGAGCCTCGGCTGTTCCGTTGCTGAGCGCTTTCAGCAGCTCCAGCGCCTGTGTGTCGAGGGATTCGGCAAACTGCTTCCAATCGTCTGGCAGAGCAGAGAAATCAAATTGCGAGTGCATCTCAACACTGGCTTCCTCGGCTTGCGCATCGAACACCTCGTCGATGACCTGCGAGGTGATCTCTTCTATCTGTTCGGCAGGCAGCGCGTCCTCGTATTCCTCTATGATGAGCTTTCGTGCGGTCGCTTCAGCTTCTTTTCTTATCTGAGCAAGACTATCGAGATCTATCTCCACCTTTGGCGCGGAGGTAGGGGCAGGGCCGTATTCGGGGGAAAGTGCATATTCGTCAGTGTCAGCTTTCTTTTTGCGCTTTTTCTCCCTGCGCGGAGGGTAGATGCCCTTTTTATCGCACCACTCGTTGACTACTGCTGGGATAAGCTGCGCAAATTCAGCTTCACTTGCAGCCTTGAACAGCTTGTCGCGGTTGGTGAAATCGTCCAGCACTATCGACAGATTGGGTACTACGCTGTAACGGAAGCCTGTGCGCTCTCTCAGCACGGATTCAATGGATTTAAGCACATATCCGATAAAGCTGCGGTAGGGTGCCTGTTCAAATCTCTCAAGGCACGGCTCGCCGCGCTTGAGACAGTAGCGCTCCGTTGCGCTGACACGGCAGGCGTGAAAGCCGTCCATACGGTCGCGGTCAACATAGGCAGCGAAAAACGGCGCCCATGTATGATCTTTTCGGGTCTTTCCGCATATCAGCTCTGACAGGGCGATACCGCGCTGTTTGAAATACTCATCAAGTGCGGTAAGCGTAACTGCCGCAGCATCTTCCAAAAGCGGAGCGGTATCCTCGGAATAGAATATGCTTCCGCGCAGATTATATGAGGAGCAGCCCATGAGGTATTCCAGCTTTTTGCTGTAATCGCCTGACATAAGTTCGGAAATAACTTTGTCGGATATCTCAGTGGGTATTGGAAAGGTCGCTTCCAGATCGGAAAATTCACCCTCGATATTGTTGAAGGCGTAGAAATCGCGCAGCCATATCGGCATCACCGCATCAAGGTAGGGGCAGAAGCTTCGACAATTCTCCCATACAGAAATAAGGCGGTTGAATGCATCCTGCGAGGACATCACGCCTATCTTGTTGAGAAGCTCGTAGCAGTACAGGATGACATAGGACTTGTCTGTCTTGTTGTAATTACCGCGGCGCACATCTGTACGCCAAGTGAAGTAGGTGCGAAGCTGCTCGAGTGACAGCGCGCCGTAAATGGGACGCTCTGTGCCGCAGAAAACACTGCGATTGAAGTCGTCGGTAACATCGCGCATGAATTCACCCTGCTTTACGATGCTGACCTCCGCACACTGCCGCATCATGTAGCCGTGGTAGAATGTCTGACCTAGCTTGCGCATCTCGCGTATCTTCTCAACTATCGGGGCGGCATTGTCAACGGGATCGGGTGAATAGGCTAGCTCATCCGCGTACAGCTCTGTGCTGCGTTTTTTGTCGTAGGAAACGCTGTCGCGCGGCGGTATCTTTTCGCCCTCTTCCTTTACCTCGTTTATCGCCTTCTCAACAACATTTTCGATCTTCGCGCGGATAATGCGCTGTATCTCTGCTTGTATTTGCTTTTTGGTCTTAGCGGCGCTGCTGATCCGCAGCTTGAACATATCAGCCATCGGCTCACCTCCTGTCGGTACAGAGTGCAAACGATACCGCGCACGATGCACGGTATCGTCAGTTGGTCATTTAAATGATATCTGCTCTTCCCAGTCCTCGGGCATACCGAGATGCTCAAGCCTGATAACATCGGAATTTTTCTTGATAAGTCTTGCGATAGGAGCGACCACCTGTATGTTCCAGTCTTCCTTGTTGTGATAGATATGCTTCATGACCATTATGTAGCCGAAAACGTTGGGCTGCAGGTCATATTCAAGCGTGCGCGGCGACTTTGGCTCAACAGGGAAAGTGCTGCCGTAAAGTCTGTTGTAGTGCGCACAGTAATTGCGAAGCTCGTTAAGGCAGAATATCCAGTTGTCAAGCTCGGAGCTGGAGCAGTCGTAATATTTTTCTGCAAGCTCCTTTTTGTCGGCATTGTGCATATCCTTGAAGAAAAATGCGAGAGTGCCGAAGCTGAAAAGCTCCATTATTACCCACAACGGAAATTCGCCGCGGTATTTGTTGTTATAGTGACGGACGAATTCGCGTTCTTCATTGCATTCAACAAGATGACGTATCTTTCCTGTAAAAGCATTATGATTGTGGCGAAAGTCAAAGTTCGACGCATTGAGATAACCAAGCGCACCGTATTTCAGCGCGTGGTAGTTTGAGATCGCGGCGCGCAGCGCTATCTCGATCTCTTCAAGGGCGGCTATCAGAATGCTTCGCAGCTTTCTGTCCAGCTCATACACGCGCATGATATTATTGAACGTAGTGCCATCCTCGTACTTGTTCTTGTTCACGCTGAACGGTGCAAAGTAGTTGGAAAGGCGGAAGTAATTGATATATTTCAGTGTTTCTTCCGCGTATTTTTCGTCCTCGATGATGCAGCCGCGCTCGCGCAGCTTTGCTATCTGCTGTTTAAGGGTAGCGGGTAGCTTTCTCTTTGCCATGTGACCTCCGATCAGTCCATCCAGAACACTTCGCGCTCGTGCCTGCTTTCTCTTGACATAAGTGAAGATATGCTCATTTTGGGGTCGCTGTTGTTATAGCAGACATTCACGATCTCTTCGATGATGGGTGTGTCAATGCCGTGTTCCTGTGCCAGACGGAATGCTATCTTGCTGCTGGTGTAGCCCTCTACTGTACCCACCTGCTTTACCGCGTCAGCGGCGATCATTCCCTCGCCGATAAGGTAGCCCGCGCGGTAGTTTCGTGAGTGCTGCGAGGTGCAGGTAACGATGAGGTCGCCAAGACCAGCCATGCCCGTAAAGGTCTTCCAGTTAGCGCCGAGCGCTACGCCAAGACGGGTTATCTCGGTCATGCCGCGCGTCATGAGGGCTGCAACGGTGTTGTCGCCGAGCTTCATGCCTCTTGCGATGCCGCATCCAAGAGCAATAGGATTTTTCAGCACGCCGCCAAGCTCGCAGCCTGCAACATCATCATTCATGTATATCCTGTAGCACTCATTCGAGAGCGTTTGCTGGATATACTTTGCGGTGTCAGGGTCGTATGCCGCACACACCTCTGTGGTGGGGACAAGTCGCGCTATTTCCTCGGCGTGACAGGGGCCTGTGATAACGCCGATAGGGTTGTCGGGAAGCTCCTCTTTCAGTATCTGAGAAAGCCGATAACCTGTGCTGCCTTCAAGACCCTTGCTCGCATTGATGACAACGGTGTTTTTGCCGATGTGTTCTTTGACAAGCTTTATGGTATCGCGGTAGAAGGGCGAGGGTATTGCGACAACGACTATGTCGGCACCGCTCACGCATTTCACGTCAGTGGTAACGCCGAGCGCATCGGGGAGCTTTACCCCAGGGAGCAGCCTTTTATGCTCGCGCTCTGTGCGCAGCTGCTGAGCCTCCTCCTCGAATTTTGTCCATGTGGTGACCTCGTGACCGTAGGTGCTGTACAGCACGCCGAGCGCAGTGCCGTAGCCGCAGCCGAGTATTGCTATCTTAGCCATTCTTAGCTCTCCTTTATTTCGATTTTTCGCCAAGCTTCTTTTCGGTGTGGGTAAGAAGTCTCTGTATATTTCCGCGGTGCATGAAAATTATGAGCGCTGCGGTAAGTCCACCGAGGATAGAATTTATTATGCCGGCAGGGTCGCCGTCAATGAAATACGAGAAAATTAGTGCCGTAACAAAGAACATGGACGACGCGATGCACGAGCCGAGCGAAACATAGCGTGTTATGGCAACGAGTATTATAAAGATACCAAGCAGGATAACAGCGCTTCTCCAGTCAAGTGTGAATATCGCGGAGATAGCAGCAAGCACGCCCTTGCCGCCCTTGAAGCCGTAGTAGATCGGGTAAACGTGACCAACAGTAGTCATCATCACCGACATATATCCCACCCAGCTCATACCTGAGGTCGGGTCGGTGATATCAATGCCTGCTATGAGTGAGAATGCATATCTTACTGCAAGCACAGCGAGTACTGCTTTCAGCACATCGCCTAACAGCACGATGCCCGCAACAGCCTTGCCCTGTGTGCGCAGGGTATTGGTAAGACCGGCGTTTCCGCTGCCCATAGTGCGGATGTCCTTGCCTGTTTTTATCTTTGTGATTATGATAGAGGTGTTAATGCCGCCGAGAAGATAAGGTACGGCGAGCATTATGATGTAGCATATCCATTCCATTATACTGAATGTCCTTTCAGTCTGCGTCTTTTACGGTACGGTCGCAGATTATTTTTACCTTTGGATTTTTGTTTTTAATGTATGCCATTGCAACAGCGTTTGGTCCTGCGTAGTCAAAAGGCATAACTATCGTTTTGGTATAACCATTTATTTCGAAAAAAAGGTTTTTGGTGCCGCCTTCTATTCCGAGAATGTCGGTATACTTTACTGCGTATATCCTGAGTTTGCGGTAAAATACCAGATAGTTTTTAGTATAGTGGTGTCCGCAATCAGTTTTTGAGCTTTGGTATTCCTTTGCAAGCTTTTCATTATCGTTCATAGCAGCGAATTCTTTTTTGAACCGCGCAGGTGCGATAAAAAGCACATTGATATACAGAAGCAGTGTAATACCAATAAGGAATGCTGTGATGGCTATCGCCTGCCAACGCATTTTTTCATTCTGATACAATCCCGTAAGCGCTAGTGCCGCAGCGGAAAAGGCAGTGACAAACACATAGCTCAACAGTTGGCGCAGGTGATATTTTTTGAAATCGGAGATTATCCGTTTCATTTATTCACCTCTTTCGCGCACGGTTATCTTGATGGGCGTAGCCTCAAGTCCGAATGTTTCGCGTATCTGATTTTCGATATATCGCTGATAGGAGTAGTGGAAAAGCTCCTTGCTGTTGCAGAATACAACAAAATTCGGGGGATTTGTGCTTGCCTGTGTCATGTAGTAGAGCTTCAGGCGCTTGCCCTTGTCAGAGGGCGGCTGCACTCTGGACGTAGCATAGCTGAGCATATCATTCAGCACACCTGTGGAGATGCGGATGCAGTGCTGCTCATGTACATACTTTATCATCTCAAACAGCTTGTCCACGCGCTGACCTGTCTTTGCAGAAATGAATACGAACGGCGCGTAGGACATAAAGGAGAAGTCCACCTCAAGCTTTTTCTTGAACTCGTTCATGGTCTTATCCGTCTTGTCCGGAACAGCGTCCCATTTATTTACTGCGATAACGCAAGCTTTACCCTTGTCGTGGGCATAGCCTGCGACCTTGCTGTCCTGCTCGGTAAAGCCTACGGTAGCGTCGATAACGATAACACAGACATCCGCTCTGTCAACAGCCATAAGTGCGCGAAGCACGCTGAAATGCTCGATGTTTTCGGTCACCTTAGCCTTGCGGCGCATACCTGCGGTGTCAATGAAGATGAACTTCTCTCCGTTTCTTTCAACTGTGGAGTCAATAGCGTCGCGCGTCGTGCCTGCAATATCGGAAACGATAGAGCGCTCCTCGCCTGCGATGTAGTTGATGAGTGAGGATTTGCCCACATTCGGCTTGCCTATTACAGCGACCTTGATAGCGTCCTCTTCGTAGTCATCCTCCTCGTCGGGGGGGAGCTGGTCAAACACTGCTTCAAGCAGGTCGCCTGTACCATGACCGTGAACGGAGGATACGGCGATAGGGTCACCGAGACCGAGGTTGTAGAACTCGTATATCTCAGGTGGCGGCTCTCCGATGCCGTCAACCTTATTTACGGCAAGGACAAGAGGCTTTCCGCTCTTCATCAGCATAGCGGCAACCTCGCTGTCGTTTGCTGTAACGCCTGTTGTGATATCTGTAACGAAGATGATAGCATCAGCGCGCTCGATGGCGAGCATTGCCTGCTCTCTCATCTGTGCGAGGATGATATCATCTGTCTTAGGCTCGATACCGCCTGTGTCTATCAGCATGAACTCCTTGTCCAGCCATTCGCATTTGCTGTATATTCTGTCGCGCGTAACGCCCGGCTTATCGTCTACTATCGACAGGCGCTTTCCGACAAGCTTGTTGAAAAGTGTGGACTTGCCGACATTCGGTCTGCCCACTATTGCTACTACCTGCATTTATATCTTCCTTTCTATTCTGTCCGTTTTTCATCGAAAACATAATTATACTATTATAGTATACCACGGCGCGGTTTTTTTTTCAAGCGAAAACAGCATTTTTACAGAAAAAAAGCGATCAGGCGAACGATAAAGTACCATCTACGTCGTCACTCCACTCTGTGGCAGGCACAAAGCCTAGCCACAGGGTGGGTTCCTAGTATCTGGCACTTTCTTGTTCGCCTGAAAAAATTCTTTTTCGACAAGCAGCGATACCGCACAAAAACTGTGCGGTATCAGAGTAAAGAGGTATTTTCGCTGCAGAAGAAAATAGGAGGAAAACCTCTGCAGCAGAGTACAGGAAAAGCACCTTTCTGTTGTGCAACGGCTTCGTTCTGTCAGCGAAGCAGCTGCAATGATATATGTGAACCGCTTTTGCGGATGTTATGATATTATATTAAGCCACAATTGTGAAACAAATATATAGCTTATGTGAAAATCCTGCGAAGTTTTGACGAATTAGTATGCTTTCAGCGCTTTACATCGGCGCGGTTTTGTGGTATACTATAAAGGAATTGTTTTCAGTCGGCTTGTACGCAAGCCCCTGTCTGATTAAAATAACAGGAGTAATTATTATGCTTAAAGAATTTTCCAACAAGGTGCAGTCTCTGCAGCCGTCGGCTATCCGTGAGATACTGAAATTCACCGCCGACCCCACCGTTATCAGCTTCGCAGCAGGTAATCCTGCGCCCGAGGCGTTCCCGACAGACGTTATCGCAAAGCTTTCCGCAGACATCTTTGCAGAGGAGCCTATCAACGCGCTTCAGTATTCCATTACCGAGGGCTATCCCAAGCTTCGTGAGTGGCTCAGGGATGACCTGACCAAGAAGGGTATGTTCAAGGACGGCGACAATATCGTCATCACATCGGGCGCACAGCAGGCTATCGAAACTACCGCGAAGATACTCTGCAATGAGGGTGATGTTATCATCTGCGAGGATCCTGCGTTCATCGGTTCGCTGAATGCATTCCGTTCCTATGGTGTAAAGCTTGTCGGAGTTCCCATGGACAGCGACGGTATGATAATGGACGAGTTGGAGGCGGCGCTCAAGGCTAATCCCACAACAAAGTTCATCTACACCATCCCCAACTTCCAGAACCCCACAGGCAAGACCACAACACTCGAGCGCAGAAAGCAGATGCTGGAGCTCGCCAAGAAGTACGGCGTTTATATCGTCGAGGATAACCCCTATGGCGCGCTGCGTTTCTCGGGCGAGGACGTGACCAACATCAAGGAGCTTGATGACAGCAAGCACGTTCTGTATTGCGGAAGCTTCTCCAAGGTGCTTGCACCCGGTCTGCGCGTTGGCTATCTCCTCGGTGATGCGGAGGTCATCGCAAAGGCTACCGTAGGTCTGCAGACAAGCACAGTTCACACAAACATCTGGGCGCAGATGCTGACCTACCGCTTCCTTACAACAGTTGATTTCGACGCACATCTTGCAAAGCTGCGCGATATCTACCGCAACAAGTGCAAGCTGATGCTGGATGGACTTAAAGCTGAGCTGCCTGATTTCATTGAGCTTACCTCTCCTGAGGGCGGTCTGTTCATCTGGGGTACGCTGCCTGAGAAATACAACATGAACGAATTCTGCACAGAGGTAGTTCACCGCAAGGTGGCTCTTGTGCCGGGCAACGCGTTCTCTGCTGACGAAAGCGCTGTTTCTCACAGCTTCCGCATGAACTTCTCCACTCCCACTGACGAGCAGATAGTAAAGGGCGTGCAGATACTGGGACAGGCAGCAAGAGAGATCCTTAAATAATTTCGGTGGCATCCGCTACTATTGCATACGAAAGGAAATACAACATGGACGAACAGAAAAAGAATATGCTGAGCCTTATTCAGCCGACCAATACTCCGCATCTCGGAAACTATCTCGGCGCAATGCAGAATTGGGTAAAGCTGCAGAATGACTATAACTGCTATTTCGGCATTGCTGACCTTCATTCTATCACAGTACGACAGGATCCCGTAAAGCTGCGCGCTCAGATCAAGGAGAGCTATGCGCTGCTTATCGCGGCAGGACTTGACCCCGAAAAGAGCACTCTGTTTGTGCAGGGACATAACTGCAATCACGCGGAGCTTAGCTGGATACTTTCCTGCTACACACAGTTCGGTGAGCTGTCCAGAATGACACAGTTCAAGGATAAATCCGCGAAATACTCAGATAATATCAACGCAGGTCTTTTCACATACCCTGTGCTTATGGCGGCGGATATCCTGCTGTATCAGGCTGATCTCGTTCCCGTGGGCGCTGACCAGAAGCAGCATCTGGAGCTTGCGCGCAATATCGCACAGCGCTTCAACGGCGTTTACAGCGATACATTCACCATGCCCGAGCCTTACATCACCAAGACTACCGCTAAGGTGATGTCGCTGCAGGAGCCGACCAAGAAGATGAGCAAATCCGACGAGAATCCCAACGCTTCCGTATGGGTGCTCGATGACAAGGATACCATCATTCGCAAGTTCAAGCGCGCAGTTACAGACAGCGAGGCTGAGGTATGCGCACGCGAGGGCAAGGACGGTATCATAAACCTCATGTCCATCTACTCCGCCGTTACAGGCAAGAGCTTTGAGGATATCGAAGCAGAGTTCAAGGGTAAGGGCTACGGTGATTTCAAGCTTGCAGTAGGCGAGGCGACAGCGGATATGCTGGCTCCCATGCAGGCAGAGTTCAAGCGCATTTCGGGCGATAAGGCATATCTCGAGACCTGCATGAAGCAGGGCGCAGAGAAGGCATACAAGGCGACCAGAAAGACGCTGCAGAAGGTTCACAAGAAGGTCGGCTTTGTTGTTCTTTGATAGCTAATATACATTGAGTATATAGTCTTGTTGATATACACAATGAGTTTCGTTAAAACTGCCGAAAATACAGTTGTTTTATAAAGCGCAAGCTGTGATTATCAACAAAAATATCTGCAAAATGAAATTTGCTCTTGCATTTTAGAGCGATTTCTGCTAAAATAATATACGTTACTGAAAAAACCACACTAGAGAGGTAGGTGCTTCACATGGCAAAGTGCGAAATCTGCGGCAAGGGCGTAACATTCGGCATCAAGATGTCTCACTCCCACAGACGCAGCAACAGAACATTCAAGCCCAACGTTAAGAAGGTTAAGGCTATCGTTAACGGTACTCCTTGCAGAGTAAATGCCTGCACACGCTGCCTGCGTTCCGGTCTTGTACAGAGAGCTATCTAATAACTTGTAACAGAAGTTATACTTTTTTACAAAAATTATTACCCCTGTCTGCAATAGTGGATGGGGGCTTTCTGTATCTTGTGAGAAAAATTCACATCTGAGCTGCAATGCTCTTGACAAATCGCGTCAATAGGAGTACACTTTATTATATGGAGTTAAAGTAAATGGCTCCCTTGACAGAAAGCGAGGTTATATTTTGGTCAGTATACGCAATCTTGTAAAGAAATACGATGCCATACCCGTCCTGCGCGGTCTTAATATGAATATCAGCAGGGGCGACGTGTACGGTTTTCTCGGCCGCAACGGAAGCGGCAAGACCACCACGATGAACATTATCACAAACATTATTCCTAAAGACAGCGGCGAGATACTTCTCGGTGACGGTCAGCCTGTAACTGTCGGATATCTGCCCGAAAGCCCTGTTATTTACGGATATATGACGGCGAAAGAGTATCTTGAGTATATCGCATACTGCTGCCGATACAGCGGAGATGTTGACAAGCGCGTGAATGAGGTGCTTGATATCGTGGGGCTTTCCGCTTCGCGCAATATGCGCGCAAAGACATTCTCACGCGGCATGACGCAGAGGCTTGGCATGGGCGCGGCTATTATCGGCAATCCTGAGCTGCTGCTGTTTGATGAGCCTACTTCCGCGCTCGACCCACAGGGACGCGCAGAGGTCATAGAGATAATCAACCGCCTGAAAAGCACGGGCGCGACGATAATACTTTCCACGCATATCCTGCATGATGTTGAGCGAGTTGCGAATAAGATAGGTATCATGAACAACGGCGTCATTGCAGAGGAGGGTGCGATAAGCGAGCTGCTGAAAAAATACAGCGCGTCCAGAATTACGCTGCACATCCGCGACCTTACACACGAGAACAAACTGAAGCTGCTTGCGGTGGATTTTGCCGCGGCTGCATTTGACCCTAACAGCGGAATGTTCGCTTTCAGCGCGGATGACCTTGACGAATGTACGACGAGACTGCTGCGGATGCTTGCAGACGAGCAGATAATGCCGTCCGATATCTCAATAGGTACAGCTTCGCTCGAAGAGGTATACAGAAAGGTGGTGGGCTGATGGGCGCTTATAAATTCGGTTTTCAGAAAGAGTGGTACCATTTCGGCCGTACCTTCCGTTTTGGCGGTATACTTATCGCGCTGTTTTCTGTAGCAATTGCAAATCCGCTCATGATAAAGGCTGTGGTGGCTATGCTGGGAGCGATCGGCGAATCTCCCACGGAGATGATGGCGGATGCGGCGATGCCTGACATGGGACTTGGAGATCTGGTGATGGAGTACACGAGTGGCGTGGTGTTTGGCGCGGCACTTTCCGATCTTTGCAATACCGCGCTGCTTGTAATTCTTCTGTTGCTTATGTCGCCGTTTGGCGGAGAACAGAAAAAGCGTGCGACTCTCATCCCGTCCTGCAGCGGTCTTGATAACAAGTATTATCTCATACCTAAATTCGTCCTGTATCCTGCAATAATTTTCGTCACGACTTTTTTTGCAGGCATATTGGCGGGACTTATCTGCAATGCGATGTTCCCTCAGCCCGTCGGTTTCGGATATATGCTTCTCGGCTCGGTGCTTTGCGCGATATATCTTACGTTCATCGTTGTGATCTATATGGCGCTTGGCCTGTGTACCAGCCGTCCGGGTATCATGACTATCGTTATATATTTCGGTCAGGGGCTGATAAATAGTATACTTCTTGCACTGGGTCTTGAACGCTTCAATCCATTTACGCTGTACAGTGTATTTACCTATCAGCTTTATGATGCGGAGTTTTCTCTCGGCAGCGAGGCTGCAAGCATCATTGTTGGTATCGTTCTTTCGGTGGTCATTGCCGTCATGATGTATTTCCTTACTCTGGCAGTTCTTAAAAACAAGAGGATAAATAACCAAGAGGATAGACCTGAGTTTTAATTACAACTAGTATAAAACTGCTTTTGCTGTCATGCAAAGGCAGTTTTATTTTATAAAGGGATATCAGGTCTTTTGGTGATGGTGTAGCTAAGGTGCGTTGTGGCTGCAATAATAAACAGTGTCAGGATATTTTGGTCATAATAATGAAAATAAACGCTTATAAACACTTGACAATATCTGACGGCTATGCTATAATTAAAAAGTTGCTTTATTGATTTAAAGCTTTTTAGCTACACAGCTTTATAGTGACTTATGAAGGAGAGATGGAAATGGGAATGCAGACGGCAATATTCATTATACTTGCGATATACATTGCTATGATGATAGGAATTGCTCTGTACACATCAAAAAAGACCAAGTCGGTAAACGACTTTATGCTGGGCGGACGTAACATCGGCCCGTGGCTGACAGCGTTTTCCTACGGAACTACATATTTTTCGGCGGTAGTATTTATCGGCTACGCAGGACAGTTTGGCTGGGACTATGGCGTATCTGCCGCATGGATAGGAATAGGCAATGCTGTGATAGGCAGCCTTATCCCGTGGTTCGTTCTGGGTAAGAGGACGCGCCTTATGACAAATCACATCGGCGCGAAGACGATGCCTGAATATTTTGAGCATCGCTTTGGTTCGGCGCGTCTTGAGAATATTTCCGCGGTGATCGTATTCGTGTTCCTTATTCCGTATACCGCATCGGTATACAATGGTCTGGCGCGACTTTTCGGTATGGCTTTCGATCTTGGCGAAAACGGATATATCTATATAGTAA
>SVMQ01000268.1 GCA_015067375.1 Oscillospiraceae bacterium
CAGGCAGGATATAATGCCCCTCTATCTGACCGATAATGGTAAGACAATGGATATTATGCCGTGCATTGACAGAAGCGATTATGCCGTTATCATCCTGCTGCGACTGCTGCTCGTCTACTTCGTCACGAATATCATCACACATTACTATCACCCTTTCAAAATAATATATGATATATTATTTCAACAAATGGGTGTAATATGCAATAAATGATATTCCCTTAATTATAATATATCCACAGAGCGAAAGCTCTGTGATTCGGCGATAGCCGTATGTCTGCGAAAGCAGACACAGGATATGTTTCAATAAAAACAGCGCAATTGCGCCAGCAATTGAAACAAGTAATTTATTATACCATGACCTCAAAGCGAAGCTTTGGCGTTGCGTAAGCAACGATGCCGCGACCGCGGCTAGGTCAGCCGTTCAATAAAAACAGCGCAATTGCGCCAGCAATTGAAACAAGCTGTTTTTATTATAGCATATTATAGAGATTATTTCAAATATTTTTTGACGTTTTTTCTGCAAGTCCTAAAATTTTTTTCATTGGCTCATAACAGGGACTATACAAGCATATATTTCAGTGAAAGAGCCATACGAGCCTTTATATGAACAGGAGGAAATATCAATGGAAGAACTGCGAAGAAGTAACGATACGATCAGCGTCAGCGAGATCGTTTATGACGGTCAGGCTGAACAGGGCGTCGAGCTTGATCACACGCTGCCCGACTATTATCCCGAGATATTCAAGATACTCAGCTGTCGGCTGACACCGAGGATATTGTCGTACAGCCTGCTTGGTGACAGCAAGATGATGCTTGACGGGTGCGTAGATATCCGAGTACTGTACCTTGCCGAGGGCAGCGATGCTATCAACTGCATCGAGCAGCACTACACCTACTCTAAGACTGTTGAGATAGGAAAAGGCGCTGTACCGGATGCAGAGGATGTGTGCATAAAGCTGACTCCCAGAGCAGACTACTGCAACTGCCGCGCGGTAAGCGGAAGGCGCATTGATGTCCGCGGTGCAGTAAGTACAAAAATACACATCACCGCACAGAAAAGCTATTCTCTCCCCCGCATTCCTGAAAGCATCCAGCTGAAAAAGGCTGAGGTCACCTGCTGCGGAAGTAACGCTGCCGCCGAAAAACAGTTTACCGTGCGTGAGGAGATTGAAACAGGCGCTCACGGCATCAGTTGCCTTATCAGAAGCATTGCAATTCCAAAGGTAACAGATGTACGCATCATCGCTGACAAGGTTATCGTCAAGGGCGTTGTCACTATAAATGCATCCTATGGCATTTCTTCTCAGGAAGAACAAGGCTGCCGTACGGTTGAACGTATGAGCGCTGATATTCCCGTCAGCCAGATAATGGATATCGCTGATATCGACGACAGCTTCACAGGAAACGCTGAACTTGATGTACTCAACTGTGAGCTTGAATGTTCATCAGACAGCGGTATCATAAGATGCAACATACTGGCGGTATGCAGAGTGACCTGCAGCAGACAGGAGGATGTGCTGATACCTGTTGACGCATTCTCGACGGAATATGAGATAGACCAGTCTGTCGGTCAGCTGAAGATAATGCGATCCTGCACGCCTGTTTCAAAGCAGTTCAGCCTGAAATCACAGCTCAACTGCGATTGTGGTGAGATCGAGAGCGTTCTTGACTGCAGTGCTGATATCTATAATCTCTCCTGCACCATCGAAAATGACAACGCGCTCTCACTCAAAGGCGCAATGTGTACTCAGGCGCTTTGCAGAACGACAGATGGTATGATATGCTACAACGAAAAGCAGGAGAGCTTTGAATATACTGTTCCTGTTGATAACTTATCGAAGAACACCACAGTAACCTTCAATGCATTATGCAACGATACTGATTATACTATCAGGTCGGACGGCGCTCTTGATATCAGTGTAAAGATCGACTTTGAGGGACTTGTGTGCATCGGCGAGAACATTTCAATGCTCGAAAGCATCACGATACACGAGGATAAGCCGCTCAGCAAGGATAACAGATACGCGCTCAAAATATGCTATGCAAACGGCGATGAAAACTGCTGGACTATTGCAAAAAAATATCGCACACCCGTAAGCTCTGTGATGACCGAAAACGACATCAGCGACGAGGACACGCTGCTTTCGGGCATGGTCATCATCCCTGCGATGTAATTAAAAGGAGGATATTATGAACAATTCGATCTATTCCGATATTGCACGCCGAACAGGTGGCAATATCTATCTCGGCATAGTTGGCCCTGTTCGCTCGGGAAAATCTACATTCATCAGCAAGCTAATGAACACGCTCATCATTCCGAATATCTCAGATGACTTCCGAAAGGAGCGCGCAAACGACGAGCTTCCTCAGTCCTCCGCAGGCAAGACCATCATGACGACAGAGCCTAAGTTCATCCCCGAAGAAGCAGTAACGATCACTGTTGAGGACGGAGTACAGATGAACGTGCGTCTTATCGACTGCGTAGGTTATATAGTTCCGAGCGCTATCGGCTACATTGAAAACGAAGCGCCCAGAATGGTTGCAACTCCTTGGTTTGATGAGGAAGTGCCTTTCAATATGGCTGCTGAGGTCGGTACTCGCAAGGTCATTACAGAACACTCAACGATCGGTATCGTAGTGACCACAGACGGCAGTATCACTGATATTCCACGCCAGGAATACGAAGCCGCCGAGGAGCGCATTATCACAGAGCTTCAGGAGATAAACAAACCGTTTGTCGTGCTTCTTAACTGTCAGCATCCAGACAGCGAAGAGAGCAAAACAGAAGCTGCGCGGTTATCAAGAAAATACTCTGCATCAGTGCTGCCTGTCAATTGCCTTGATCTTAATGAGGAGAAAATAAAAGAGATCCTCGGAGAAGTATTGCTCAAGTTCCCTGTATGTGAGATAGATATCAATATGCCGAAGTGGATCAACTCGCTGGATAAGGAGCATTGGCTGAAAAGCAGCGTTTTTGACTGCATCAAAGCAGCCGCGTCAGATATCCACGGCATCAGTGATATAAAGACAGCAGCGGAGAAAATGTCAGAATGCGAGTACATAGACAGTGCAGCACTCGGCTCGATCGACCTTGGCACAGGTACAGGTGTTATCAATATTGCATTG
>SVMQ01000019.1 GCA_015067375.1 Oscillospiraceae bacterium
AAAGAATGTGGATGCGAAATTGTACCTACTTATAAAGAAGTAATGATGGCAATGCACAGAGGATTCACCCGTCACTTAAAGTGTCCCAAATGCAATAAACACACTTGGTGCAAAAAAGTATTGAAGAAGTAAATTCCAATTTGTCGAACTGAATATAAAATAAACTCCAGAGAAGACGTTTTCTTCTCTGGAGTTACTTCTTTATGGCTATCGCCTTTTGCCTGAAGCGGTGTCGTTTATCCGTCGGGTATCTTCTCGGCGGATCTTATATTATTTAAGTCATATCGTATAATGAAAGTCTGGAAGGCATTGAGCGTCACTCGTTGTTCCACTGCTTGTTAAGCCAGAGGATGCGCATATCCACGAATTTGCAGATGTCGTTTGCGCTGTCTATCTTCCAGTCCTCTTTGCCAAGGTCGTTTCTGAGCGCTTCTACGCCTGCTCTTACTTCGTTTACAGCCTCGGTAAGCACACCGTCGTTATAGAGCTGCACCCATTTCGCCCTGACTATATTGCTGAACCAATCCGCTTTCATGGCGGTGATATACCACGGGTTTGAACGATCCTGCTCACCGACGATGGGCTGGAAGGTGCAGGCGAAGAAGCGGCGGCCGGGGTGTTCGTTGTATGCCCAGTTGAAATCCCACGGCGCTGTGAAGGTGAGCCTTTGCATGGTGCTGTCCTTGCTGAAGTCCACTGCCATATAGAAGCTGCCCTCGCCAACGTCGTAGTCGTGGATAAGCTCGTCGTGTATCAGCAGGAATGCAAGTGAATCGAGGTCTATGACCGCCCTTGCGGCCTCCTCAGCGGTGCTGTATACGCCGTCGGCAGGGACTACATCATAGTTCTCGTCAAACATCATGGGCGTGTTGTTTTCTGCAGCCTCATATAAGATCCTGAATGCGCCGTTTATGTATCTGTCGATGAATGCGCGCTGCTCGTCCGAATAAGTGTCGCTCTTTATCGAGTAGTCCGCTCCGACAAATGTATTGGTCGTGCCGCTGATATCTGTAAGCTCTGCGCCGAGATAATCAACATGGAAGAACGGGTCTTCCGCCTCGTTTGCATAGTTGTCTATCTCAACGAGATAGCCAATGTCTGTGCCTGTTTCGTCCTTCGTCGGCTCATAGATATCCACCCTGTCCTTGCCGACCTGATTCTGCTCACAGAGCAGGTATATTCCCTTGAACGCGCCGTTGATATATACATTCACATAGGTGCAGTCGGAGCTGTAATATCTGTCCTCAAGGATGGTATCGGCAAGGGTGAAGCCCATGTAGTCCATCGCAAGATTCCACTGGGATTTCAGCAGCACCCAGCTCTTGTATTCGTTGCCCTCGTGCAGCCCCAGCATATTCTGCTTTTTGTCGAACTTGATGCGGTAGGGCTTTTCGTTGCCGTCAGCGGTGGAGTTTCCGCGCACCCTCACTCCTGCGGCGGCGGAAAAGGCGAATTCCTCGTCACAGTTGAGCACATCAACAACAGAAGTGACGTATTCCTCCTTGGAGAGAACAGCTTTTTTGTCCAGAGTAATTATGCTGACGATAGGCATATCCAGCTGTGCTGCAAGCTTTTCATAGCGCTGAAGATACTTTTCGCGCTGCTCGGTGTACTGTCCGTACATCCTTTGCTCGTCCTCGGTGGCATTCTCGTCGGGGATATAAGGCTTGCCCTGCAGTATTTTTACTATAGGCTCAGGCTCAGCTGCTTCCTCGGTCTCGGGCGCTTCCTCTGATACGGGTGCTTCTGCGGTTACGGCAGCTTCTTCCGATACAGTGACTTCCTCGGTTGCAGGAGTTTCTTCGGATGCTGTGACTTCTTCGGTCGCAGGCGCTTCTTCTGATACAGGAGCTTCCTCTGTGATAGCGCTCTCCTCAGACACAGGTGTTTCCTCGGATACTGTGACTTCCACGGTCACGGCTGCATCGTCAGATGCGGCGGCTTCTTCCGATTCGGGCAGCTTTTCCACTGCCGACAGCGCGGTCGTGGTGGACTGAGCGGCAGTAGTAGTCTGCTCTGTTGCCGATGTAGTCTGTGCAGCGGTGTTATCCGTCACCGCCGCCGACATCTCTGATGCTTCGCCGTTGCCTGAGCAACCGCAGGCGCATAATAATACAGATGACAGTATGACGGTACCAATGATCTTTTTCAGCATAATTCCCTCCGAAGTGCATTGCTTGAATGTTAGGTTAATTATACAGTAAAATACTGGTATTGTCAATATATGTTGAACAGCGGCGGCTGAGATATACCTTATATTTATGACCTTATTTGTGAAAGGTTGAATTTATCCCCAAAATGGTATAGCAAATGGATTTGATGAAGAATTTGCACGGAAATGGGTGTATTAGCAGGCGTATCGTGCATAACGCCAAGTTGGAAAAAACGCGTACTCTCTGTTTTGGTATAAAAAAACGACTCTCAGGGAATGAACCTGAGAGTTTGTTTTATGATGTGTACTGTCATTCACTGAACCGCGGTTTTTGAGATACGACGATCTCAACTGCACTCATGGTTCTCATCTCTCCGCAGAGATCAAAGAGATCTTCATAGGCGCCTATGCCATAAAGATACATATCATCGTATTTCTCAGGAACAAGCCCGATCTCAATATAATTCTCATAAGCTGCTGTCTCTTTGATCAAAATGGAAACGGGAGAGGAACATTTTGCGATGTAATTTCTGATGTCTTTGAATTTTATGGTCATTGTGCTGTACTCCTTCTGCCGGATAATCAACACATATCGTCTTCTGATATCATCAGATGAGAGCTGTTTTCTTTAGATATTGTATCAGAATTATTAGGTTCAGTCGATGATACCTTTTTCTTCAGCCACATTGACGACTCGGGAATTCCGTCAAATCCATAAGCTTTATAGCATCTTGCAACGAAATCATCGCTTATCACATCAGGTTGAAAATCCATATAGTAATGAGTTGAATATATCCGCTGATCCTTTTCGCTGTATTTCTTGTCATACTCCGAATAAACGCTCCTTGTTCTTTCGGGGGACATTACTTCAATAGTACCGTCATGCACCCGGAACCCGATTTCTATATTATCAAGGAAATCGGGATATTCGTCGTATTGATGCTTGTCCCAGTAATTGTCACTTTTAAACATGAGATCCCATGTGTATGGAGGCATTTCATCCCATGTAGTCACTGCTACCACGAAATCAAGATACGGAAATTCATGGATCAGAATATAACAATCGTCAACAAATTCTTCAAGATCAGGATATTTTCCTGCAATATAATCAACTCCTACTATACCATTGGGATGCACCCAGCCAAAAGGCGCAGGATACAGATCTTGGCGTGTCCAGTTGTTGCTAAAATTCCCAGATCTGATCTGGTCGTCACATGAAAGCTCCTCACTCCATGGAGATAACCTGTCGGTGCGGCGTATTATATCGAACGCCTGTTCCTCTGTCACTCTTTTGCCGCGCAGTCTGAGATATGGTCTTCTCGCGCCGGAGTCATAGTTTTCCATGCCCTCATCAATGATAAGCTTTATTTTTTTTGCCTCCTGCTGATATCTCAACGAAAAATTATCCTTTTCATCAGGATATAGCTTCGCCATATAATCATATCTGGCGGCATATGACACAGTTATCACAAGCTCATTCGGTGATTGCTGTTGATATATAAAGTATGGAGCCTCCGCATCCGAAAACAGTACGAAGCGGGTATCAGACAGGTCGCTGCACTTTTTCAGCACCTCTTCCCCGCACTTCCCAAAGCCAATAAGTGTCGTTTTCATACAAACACCTCCATAAGTAACCATTGAACCGAGCTTGTTGTTAATTATAGCACAACCGTGCCTGCTTGTCAAGGTTTATATGTACCTATATTTAATTTCCGTGAAGATAAGGCTATTGTGAATAAGGAATAAAATAAATGTTTAATTAAACCTTGACAAATTTCTAGACCTGTGATATAATAAACTCACAAATCAACAACAAGATCTTCATGCTACTCGAAAGAGCGGAGAAAAGAATACAAAAACGGAGAATAACAATATGCTGACTGTAAACATTCTCACAAAAGATAATTATAATTTCAATGATCATCATTACAGTTTTATGACCAATTTCAACAGCATAAGACGTGAATTTGATTATGCAACGAACTATCGCGAGGACGAACCACTGCCGTTCACCGATGAGGACTCCAACAAGCTTTTTGAGGCAATCAGCAAGACCGAGCCATATATTAGCGAGGGATTCAGACGAATCGACGCATACACCTTCTATATGAAATACTTTGGCACGGATATCATATCCAACCTCGCTCCGGATATCATGCTTGCTTTGCTTATACTGAAAAAGCGCCAATATGAAGTCAGGATCATCGTAGAGGACTATCATAATAAAAGATATTGATGACCGTGATAATTGCTCATCATCAGATCCTGACGGGATATTTGCCCATGCCTATGCAATAGCACACAGGAATCGCGGAAGCGGCAACCGACATACAGGCAGACAGATAGGCGAATGGCTCAGTCAAGCGGGATACGGCGATGTTTCGCTGCGTGCAAAAGGGCTTTCTACCGACGGCATGACGACAGAGCAGAGAGCAGCATTATACACCACCTATTTCGGCTTTTTTGAAGAGGATTGTGAAGCGCAGGCACAGTATTCGCAGACAGGTATTGATGATCTTCTGTGGTGCAGAGAACACCTTCCTCGTATAAGAGAATACATATTGCAGCCTGACTTTCGTTTTTCGCTCGGTTTCTGCATCTATACTGCTACAAATCAGATATGATCTATCCCTCCCGTTGTCGGGAGGGATAATTGTTTATAGGATCGAGTTTACGCCTGTTTTTTCGCTGATTATTTCCTTGACGAAGTTTATCGAAAGCTTGTTTGCGTGCTTTCCGAAATCCTCGCATTGCTGAACAGTATCGTTCTCCTCTTTTACGCAGTCCTTGTAGATGCGTTTAGGGATATTTTTTCGTATAGTATCCATATCCTTTATGCTCCAGTTTTCAGGGAGGATACCCTCGTCAACCAGCTTTAGCAGCAGCTTCTCTACCCTTGCACGGGTCACGATAGTTGCAGCGAGCGAGTTGCTGCTTTCGTTGAGGTGCTTTTTGTGCGGTCGTTTTGCCTTGAATTCTTTGAATCTGTCCTGCACTATCTTGATGTAGCCAAGGTGGATGGTATCAAGCCTTGACATATTCTTTATCACGATACCCTCACCCTCCGTACCGCCAAGCATTGTTTTTCCTACAAGCGATGCATAGTCATTCCAGTTAGTGAAAACACCCTCAAATAAAACAGGTACAAATGGTAGTTCAAGTTTTTCGGCTATCTTCATTACCTCGCGTTGTGGAAGATATCTGTTGTTGACGGTATCAAGCGCATCAAAGCAATAGAATTTGTTGTAGCGCTCCTCAGGATATTTCACTTTGTGCTGTACCAGCCATTCGCCGAAAAGTCGGATATTGCTGCCAAGCACCTCTTTTACCTTATCCTTGTCCAGTGACTGCACAAATCCGTAGAATCCGCGCAGATCATTGTCTGCGTCAAGCGGATGATGGTGCGAAAACGCAGCGAGAATATCGCCCTGCTCGTCATATTGAAAGCTTGCGTTTGCTCCGTCGATCTTTTCCTCAATGACGATCTCGTCGCCCGGCATAAATCGTGCTGCGTGTTCGGGGTCGATCCGTCTGATCCCGTAATAGGTTATGTGTTCAAGCATTGGTGAATCACCTCCTTTTGCGTTATGGTTCTTTGAAACCTTAATTGGATTATATCACCTTCTCTTACGTTTGTCAAGTGGTTTTTGAAAACTTTTCAGAGAAAATATATTGACAAACTATGCTATATATGATAAAATGTGATAAAGTTCTACAAAACCAAATAATTGATAATAGGAGACTGCCATGACACTTAAAGCATACAGTAAATATCTAAGTTACATACTTCGCCACCATCCCGAGGCGATCGGGATAACGTTGGATGATCATGGCTGGGCGAGTGTTGAGGAAATTGTAAAGGGTATAGCCTGTGACAGGGAATTCAGTATGGAAATGCTTGAAACCATAGTAGCGACCGATGAAAAGCATCGTTATCGATTCAATGAGGATAAGAGCCTTATCCGTGCAGAGTATGGACATTCTGTTTCGATAGATACGCAGCACCAACCTGTTGAGCCTCCTGAGCATCTGTTTCACGGCACCGCCGGCATAAGCATACCGTATATCGAAGCCGAGGGGATAAAGCCTATGCAGCGAACATATGTGCATATGTCAGAGAGTTATTTGGCAGCGCGTGTGATCGGCGGCAGGCACGGAAAGCCGATAGTATACAGAGTGCGCAGCGGAGATATGTATCGCGATGGATATTCATTCCGACAGGTAACGGGTGGTATGTGGCAGGCTGAATACATTCCTCCCGAGTACATCGAAAGAATAGACAGAAAATAATGCTGCATAGGAGGTATATATGAGATCGTATTATATGTGCTTTGACAAATGCCTTGAGGTGTTTGATGTTGACATAAGCCGGGAAACGGTAGTCCGAAGAACTGTGGAGTTCAATGCGCTGTGGTCGCCTTTTCAAAGCTGCGAGCCGAGCTTCCGTGACTTTGAACAGTATCTCGAGTCTCGTTGTTTTCCTCGTTACAGAGCGAACAGAAAAGAGATCTTCAAAGCGATCGGGATAGATTACTATGACCCATGGTCACTAGTACATCGCACACGCGGGATAATGATGGACAGGCATTTTTATAACATTATTTTTCTGGTGGATCCTGATGGCACACTGCGCAGGGCGCCGCTTTTTGATAACGGTGCAGGACTGTTGTCCGATCAGATGATGGATTATGGTATGTCGTTGCCTTTGCTTACCTGTATCAACAAGGTCAAAGCGAAGCCCTTCTCTACAGACTTCAGAAAGCAGGTATGCTATCTTAATTCCATCTGTGGCGATCCGTTTGAGGGCATTTCTTCTGTGACGATACATACATCCGATCTATACGATTATTATCCTGCTGATCATGTGAGCAGGGCTTTGGCGGCTTTGCGCCACGGTCTTGAAAAGCGTGGCATCGGATTATCTGTAGGAAAAAAGGAAATCATCGGGTGATCATATCTGCTGAGAAAAAGTTTGATTGACAAGCATATTATAGTGTGATACAATTGATATATGTCGATCGACATATAATATAGTATTGGAGAGATCATAATGTTAACCGCCTCAAAATTAGGCAATTCCGACCGTCCTGTGTCAAGCTGCATTGGTGACGAATTCCAGATAAGGCCCTATATCGAAGGTCTTGCAGAGTTTATTAAAGACTGCGAAACGCCCATGACCGTCGCTGTGCAGGGTGACTGGGGCTGCGGCAAGACCAGCATGATGAACATGGTGAGGGATTACCTCAATCCTGATAATAAAGAAGATGACATTGTTGATGTGTGGTTCAACACATGGCAGTTTTCACAGTTCAATATGGATGATACGCTTGCTGTGACTTTTTTGCAGCATCTGCTCAACGAGCTTATCAAAAATATTGCACATGACAAGGAGGTCAAGGATAACCTTGTGCCTAAGATGAAGCGTGTGCTCAAAACGCTTGCGGTCAACGTAACTAGCCTTGCACTGGGTGATAACGCTGCAAATCTTGTCGGCGCAATTGGCGATGAGCTTACGCCCGAAGAATCCGAGCTGGACGCTGCTGCTAAAATAATGGAACTTAAATCCACTTTCCATGACATCATCGGCAAGGTCAATAAGCGTGTCGTGGTATACATAGATGATCTTGACAGACTTCAGCCTGTGCGTGCAGTGGAGCTGCTTGAAGTCCTGAAGCTGTTCGTTGACTGTGAGAACTGCGTATTCGTCATGGCCATCGATACGTCAGTTGTATTTCAGGGTATCCGTGAAAAATACGGCAGCGACATGAGTCAGGCTAAGGCGCAGAGCTTCTTTGACAAGATGATACAGCTTCCGTTCAAGATGCCTGTTGCATATTATAGGCTTGACGGAATGATCGAGCGTCTTCTTACATTTATGCAGGATAATACTATAATCAAGGATGCAAATGAGCGCAGAGAGTTCATTTCGCTGCTGAAAAGCACCGCAGGCGGCAATCCGAGAAGCCTCAAGCGTCTTGTGAATTCCGTGATGCTCATTGATAAGGTCGCTGTAAAGAAGGGAATATACAGTGAGCAGCTCACTCCCGATAAGCCTCTGAAGGTGCAGATACTTGTAGCGCTCTCCTGTCTGCAGCACCGATTCAATGAGGTGTATGATTTTATAGTAGGCAACATTACACCGCGATCTGTAAATCAGTTGAGCATCATAGTAATACCTGATAAGACAAAGACGGAGCGCTGTGAGATACTGTTGCAGAAGCTTTACGAGCTAGGTATGCCGCAGTATTCCGAGGGAGAACCCGACGATCCTGCTGCATTGTACGAGCTGATGTCGTTTTTCATATCCAGACTGAAAAAGTATTTCGATAACAGCAGAGCCAAGGGTATTAACGATATAAATATATACTGGCAGCTTGTAAATATAATAAGTCTGAATAACATCACAGAGGCGGAGCCTGCTGCAGGCGGCAATATGCCTGAACCGTTGGCGCAGGTTGCACCTGAAACACAGACGGATGCTGTTTCCTCTGATGATGTTTTAGGAAACACACGGACTGGTATGGAGTTATTCGCGGCGGAGATAAAGGCTCTTTGTGATAGCGGAAATGAGGGAAAACAGGAAGCGCAAAGACGTCTTTATAATGCGGGTTACTATTGCGATTGCTTTGTAGACTATACTGCGACCAAGACCGAGTTCAGGAGCATACCTCTTGTTGAGATGCAAAGCTCATTAAGAGAGTGGTACAATGTAAAAGAAACACCTACGGATATGGCTATGTCGTGTAGGATCGATTCCGGGGATTTTAATGGATTCCGCATGGATATAACGTGCGTGTATTTTTCAAAGCTGACCCAGATCGATATCTGTTTTGGCGGACTGAACACTCCTCTGCACCATCTTCCCATAGCAGAGCGTGTGCATGAATTTGTAAGGCGCATTCGCGGATATCATCAGGAAGCTCAGCAGATATTTGGTGGAAAGATCATCGGTGATGACTATATTTCAGGTCTTCGGGAGTGTTGTGATGATGACGGCAACATCGGCTATGGCAAGATGGACAGGTGTCTGCTGAGATTTACTGTTTTCAGCGATGAGGTCACACAGGCGATAATTCAGCTCGCCATAGAGATAGCAAACGATCCCTCACTGGTACAGGGTAAGGATCAAGCTGCTGAATAAGTTGTGCCGACTGAACGCTATATAAAATACAAACACTGTGACAAAAACAATATGTTTTGGCAAATATCATGGCGCAGTTTGTGATGATAGCTAACTGCCTGAACATCAGTAATACTACCTTATAAAAAAAAGACCGCTCAGGCATTTGCTCAAGCGGTCTTGTGTTATTTTGTTCAAATAGTGATTGCAGACTTACTTTTTGTTGGCGTCCAGCGTTTCTTTCAATTTGTATGCCTGAAGTTTAATTACATGATCCTTGCATGTGGTCGCTATATCGCAATATTTTACAGCCTCATCAAATCGTCCTGTGCGCATTAATATATATGCAAGTGTAAAAACAAGATTGTATTTTACGGTCTTATCGGAGATCTCATTGCAATCTATTGCTTTTTTCAGCTTCTCTGTGAAATTATGTGCACAGAACGTCGCGAACTCCTCATCTCCCACATCACAAGCAAGCCAATACAGATCCAGCCACAAAGTACCTATGAGAACATTATCGGCGGCGTTTATCGTTTCGTTGATATGTATAGCCTGAAGATATCTGAGTACCAGATGGTCAAACGCTGTGCAAAGCTCTTTTTTCTCTTCGAAAACAGGATAATGCTGCTCCTTGAGGATCTGCTTTATTTCCTCTACATTAAACGGCATTATGCGGAAAAAGTACAGGTAATGATTGCTGTAATTACAATGCGGACAATTGATGATCTCATGCCATAGCGGCTGGCACTCGGCATAGTGTACACGTAGATCAGCGTCAGTTTTTCTGACATGCATAATGTTTCTGCGAAGATAGAGTACATTTATCTTCTCGCCGCATATCGGACAAGCAGCGGTCTGATTCTGCGTGCTGGCAAGCGCGATGGGCGGTTTCTCAACGACATGGCTGAATCTATATTCCTCTGGAATTTTAAATTCGGGCTTGTGCTGATTGTTAACAAAACGTTCGGTCTTATACAATTCATGATCAAGATGTCGTATCCTGCCACTCATATTTTCAAGCAGCTTTGCCGCCACATCGGGGCATTTTTCAAAGAATCTTGTTAGATTGTGCTTGTTTACCGATACGCAGATGGTATCCTCAAGCGCTATACAGCTGGCGCTTCTGGGCAGATCGTCGAAAATAGACATCTCTCCGAAAAAATCTCCCGGTCTGATACGACATATTTCAGTCATCGTACCAATAGCGCTGTTGATATAAACTCCTACAGAGCCTTTAAGCACTATATACATCTCGTGTCCCGGGTGTCCCTCATAGCAGATGTACTCATTCTGTGCGAAGTCTTTCGGCTCAGAAATCGCCAAAAGCTGTTTTACGGTCTCATCTTGTATCATATTATATCCCTCCTGAAATAAAGTTAAAGAACGATCTCATGGTCTGCATACGGTTTATCAGCCTGTTCTTGAAAGCGTGAATGTTTCGTTGAAACCTACGCCGCAATTGTAGGTGTAGGTAACATCTCCCGTAATACCTGTCAGCATATTGGTCGCACTGTTGTAAGTGCAGTTCGTCCAGTTGCTTGCCCTCGACGCGTCAAAACCACTGATAGTCGTCAGGTCAAATTCTGTTGCGCCGGACGGAATTATGTATGCGTTTCCGTTTACTAAAAATGCCACCAGATTTGTGTTGTTTGGAATATAAAGGAACGCGAGAGCGTTATTCTGGAATATTAGCTCCTCCAGCATAACATTATAATCAAGATTAAGGCTTGATATTTTGGTGTTGGAGCAGGATAGACTTGTCAATGCAGTGTTGTTGCTGACATCAAGTGTCGTTAATTCTGTGTCGCTGCAATACAGGTACTCCAGTGCAGTGTTGTTGCTTATATCAAGAGCTGTTATTGCTATAGAATAACAGTACAGATACTTTAACGCTGTATTGTTGCTTAAATCAAGCTCCGTAATGTCTGTACTGCTGCAGTTCAGATGTGTTAATGCCGTGTTTGCGTTGATATCAAGGTTTGCAATATTTGTATTCTGACAGCAAAGACGCGTCAAAGCGACATTATTACTTACATCCAGCGCTGTTAACGCATTATCATTACAATCCAGTTCTTCTAACGCCGTATTATTGCTTAATTCAAGAGATGTTATGTATGTGTTTACGCAATACAACGATGTCAGCGCGGTATTTGCGCTTAGATCAAGCTCTGTTATCGGTGTGCTGCCGCAGTACAGCAAGGTCAATGCAGAATTGCTGCTGACATCCAGACTTGTCAGGCCTGTATTATGACAATACAAGTCGGTGAGTGCGCTGTTTTCACTGATGTCA
The DNA here is from genome assembly GCA_015067375.1 of Oscillospiraceae bacterium. Classification (GTDB taxonomy): domain Bacteria; phylum Bacillota; class Clostridia; order Oscillospirales; family Ruminococcaceae; genus CAG-115. The sequence goes on from SVMQ01000019.1 coordinate 11,566, forward strand.
ATATCTGTGAGTGCGCTGTTATATCCGCACATTAAGCTTGTGAGCGCTGTGAAATATTCGATACCTTCAAGTGATGTGATGCCGCCATCGGTTGAGATAGTTCCGTTCAAGTTGATATTTGTCACCGCTGTGATCTCTGTATCAGACAGATATCCGTCTGTATCGGTATCGAAATTGGTGCTTACATAGCTCATGAAAGTGCTGTCAGGGAAGTTGGTGCTGTTTACCGCAACGCCGAGGTCTATCGGCTTCCATATATAATACTTGCCGTCATCTGCGCTGTCGGCTTCAGTTAGCTCGTAGATATATGTAGTAGCGTCGGCCCTTGTAAAGGTTCGCTCCGATTCGCTCGGGAATGTGTTGCATACCAGACATTGAAGCGTATCGCTGCCGTTTGTAAATACCGCAGAGGTGGTATTGCTGCTGAGCTTCAGAGAGCCGCCTGTCACCAGCACATTTGATGCCGAGCTTAAATCATTGGTACCGCCGGAAATTACAGCGCTGCCGCCTGTCATCGAAAATGCTCCGCCGCTGCAAAGTACACCATATCCGTCACCCGTCAGGGCTGCATAACCTGCGTTGAGCTTTACGGTTCCTCCTGTGATGTTCAACGCATTTGCGCTGCTGTCGGCAGAAACGGCTCCACCGTTTATATTCAGCGTTCCTGTGTTATTGATCGCGGGACTGCCCGAAAGGACAAAATTGCCCGAAGCGATGGTAAGCGTTCCGCTGTTTGATAACGCTGAAGATGTACTGCTGATAACGACATCATTGGCTCCGCCTGTCAGTGTAACCGAAGCGCCGCTGCGCACCTCAATGATACCGTTGATATTTAATCCATTGAGTGTAATATCGTGCGTACCGCTTTCGATCCTGATGCTCATAGCAGCTTGTGCGGAACTGTCATTCTGCGTTATAACATATTTGTCTGTATATGAGATCTCATCTGCTCCTGCTACAGAATATCCTGTCTGAGTAATTACTATATCGCCATTATCGGTATAAAGTGCAAATTTCGGCAACACCTCGTCACTTATCACCTCAGAGCAGACAGAACAATAGACAAGAAGTCTGCCCTCTGAATCAACCGTCGGCTCGGTTCTTTCGGTTATCTCTGTATGCCCGTTTGCAGGTATGATCTCTTCGGATAAGACCTCGCCGCATTCCGTGCATTTCACAACGGTACTTCCATCATCGGTACAGGTGGCGGGAGTAGTTATGGTTTCTTCTGTATGCCCGTTTGCAGGTAGGGTCTCCTTGGATAAGATCTTACCGCATTCCGTACATTTTACAATGGTACTTCCATCATCGGTACAGGTGGCGGGAATAGTTATGGTTTCTTCTGTATGCCCGTTTGCAGGTATGCTCTCCCTGGAAAAGACCTTACCGCATATCGAGCATTTCACAACTATACTTCCGTCGTTGGTACAGGTGGCAGGAGTAGTTTTAGTGATCTCTGTATGCCCGTTTGCGGATATGCTCTCCCTGGAAAAGACCTTACCGCATACCGAGCATTTCACAACTATACTTCCGTCGTTGGTACAGGTGGCAGGAGTAGTTATGGTTTCTTCTGTATGCCCGTTTGCGGGTATGCTCTCTTCGGATAAGACCTCACCGCATACCGAGCATTTTACAATGATACTTCCGTCATCGTTACAGGTGGCGGGAGTAGTCGCGGTTTCTTCTGTATGCCCGTTTGCGGGTATGCTCTCTTCGGATAAGACCTCACCGCATACCGAGCATTTTACAACGGTACTTCCGTCGTCGGTACAGGTGGCGGGAGTATTTACGGTTGATTCTATATGTTTTAATTTCGCGATCGTCTCATAGCTCTTCACTTCATCGCACTCACTGCAATACACTGTGATGTGCCCCTCATTATTACAGGTCGATGGCTGTGATTCGGTTTTCCATGTATGGATATGTGATGTTACATCGTCGCTGTCTTCTGATATATCGCTGTCATCTGAATCTCCGATCGTGTCATCTTCTGTATCAGAGGATTCCGTCGTTTCTTCAGACTCAGTAGTATCGCCGACATCGGCGGAGTCTGTCGTGTCATCGGAATCGATCGCCTCCTCAGTATCGGCGGACTCTGTCGTGTCGTCGGAAGTGATCGGCTCCTCAGTATCGGCGGAGTCTGTCGGGGCATCGGAAGTGGTCGGTTTCTCAGCATTGTCAGAGTCTGTCGTGTCGTCGGAAGTGGTCGGCTCCTCAACATCGGCGGAGTTTGTCGGGGCATCCTCGGGAATATCCTCATTGTTATCGGGTGTGCTGAATGGAATTACAGGCTTGCCGTCATATTGAGAAAAGTGCTCATGTAGATCTATTTTACGATGTGCGATCTCCTGTTGCAGTTCATCCATGGGCAAGAACATCTTGTGCCCGTTTTGTGTGGAAACATACATTCCTACGATATCGGCATCTGTAATTTGTGAGGGAAGTATCGGATCTACGTTATCTGTTCCTTGGGCGATATCGTCCTCAATATAAACAGTGATGACCTCGTCCATCTTAATACAGGCCTTATATCCTGCACGGATCACGATATCTTCGTCAACTATCGTTCCATCGGGCATAACACGATTACATGTTACCGCTCCGCTGTATACATAGATGTTAGTATATGCAACGCCGTCCGCCGTGAATTTTACCTCAACACGAAAATATGTTCCTCTTACTGCCATCACGGCATTAGGAGTATTTACTATATAGTTTTCGTCCTGCGCAAGCGGCTTTGTAAGCTCGTTTGTTATCGCTCCGCGATCTAGGCGGATAGTAGTAGAGCCGCTGTTTGCCTTGCCCAGAGCTTCAAATGAAGCACGGCTGTTTTCCTCAAGCTTTATGTATTTCGTTTCATCAAGGACGAGCCTTGAATAGCTCTCTTCGAAAGTGGTAAGCGCATAGCCTTCATACAGTTTCATATCTGGATATGCACTATATTCGTTTCCGTTTTTTTCTGCCATAACATTTCCGGATATCTCGGATATGCTTATACTGCGGTAGCCTTTTTCACCGCCTGTAAACAGCAGAAGAATTGTTACGATCGCAACGATTGCCAAAGCAACTGAAGCAAGAACTATCCTTCCTTTTTTGGATTTTATAAAATTCATTACTTAACCTCTGTTCTAATAAAACCGTCTTTTACAAGGCGCATAACAGATCGGTTTTGTTTATCTGTATCGGACACTTCTATCAGCACGGACGCACCGTTCAGATGTTTCTCATAGCAGTTGTAAAATGTATCCCTGTCGATAAGACCGTCACCCCATGCGAGGTGCAGATCGCTTTTTAGGTCATTGTCATTGAGATGAATATGCTTTATATATCCGCCCAGCATTTCAGCCCACATCTGCGCAGCCACATCGGAAAGCGCAGCGTGTGCATAATCAAGGCAGACGCCGTAATTGCTGTATGCACACAGCTTTTCGGAAAGTCTGCACAGTATTTCGGGGGACTTGTCAAACATATTTTCAAGATAAATGTTTATATCGCTATGCTTGTGTAAGATCGCCGACCATATATCAGCATTCTGTATTACCCATTCCAGATCGTATGCTTTTGAGCTTAGAAACGGATTGTAGTTTGTATGAAATACGACCGCGCCCGCATTTATGCGTTTCGCCGCAGAGATGCTCTGCTCGATACGAAGCAGAGATATCTCTCTTATCCTGTCATCAGGGCTGAATGGTATCACATCGAAAAAAGCACCGTGAATCGTAGTAAAATGCGGAAGTGAATGTTTCTTGTATCTGTCTATGATTTCATTTGTGAGCCTTTCGCTGTCCAGGACAGAGGGGGCAAAAAAATCGTTGTACTCAAAGCCCAGCGAATACCTTTCAGCAAGCTCCAGACTTTGCTGTATATCATTTATCTTTGGAATTATCAGAAGCTGTTTCATATTATTTCATCTCACTGTTCAGCAGATTCGGTCACACCTGTTACGGAATAAACGCAAATGCCGTTGGATTTGCCTTTCAGCGGAATTTCGCCTACCATTTCTGCGGTTATCCTGCCTTTAAGTCTTTCATAAACCTCGCTGCTTATGTATATCTTTCCGCGGGGCGCGTTTGATTCAAGCCTTGCAGCGGTATTTACGGTATCTCCTATTGCGGTGTAGTCCATACGGAAGTCACAACCGATATTTCCTACGACCGCAGGTCCGCAGTTTACGCCTACGCCGAATCCTACCTGCTTTCCAAAACGCTCAGAAAACTTCTTTTCTATTTCATCGCCGCCTCTGGCAATGTCCCAGGCGGTCAGCACTGCCTTATATACATAATCCTCAGTATCAAACGGCGCATTGAACACTGCCATAGTGGCGTCACCGATAAACTTATCCAGTGTTCCGCCATGACTGAAGATACAGCTTGTTGTGAGCTCAAGATAGGAATTCAATATCTCCACCACTTGTTCAGGCTCAAGGCTTTCAGATAACGGAGTAAAACCTCTGATATCCACAAACATAACGGCTATATCGCGATTCTCACCGCCGAGCTTCAGCTCATAAGTTCCGTTTTTTGCGATCTCATTTACTACCTGCGGAGCGACATATTTATTAAAAGCCTTTTCTATCTTACGTTTTGCTGCATTCGCCTTATAGTAATACAATACGATAGAATACGCTGCGACAAGTGCGGCAACAAGCGGGAATTCCAGCACACCGCCCGAATATCCTGCTGAGAATAAAAGCTTACCTGCAAACACACGCAGTACAGCAGCGGATAAGCATACAACGACTGCGTACACAACTCCGAGCCTTTCGCATACCAGCATGAGCAGGCAGGCAAGTATTGCCGAGCACAAACCATCAAGCCACGACGGAACGTTTTCCAGTGTTTTGTCTTCCATAATAGCTTGGATGACATTTGCGTGTATCTCAACGCCATACATCTGTTGGCCTCTGTTGACAGGTACATAATAAGCGTCCATCATGCCCGCAGCGTAGGCTCCCACGAGCACTATGCAATCATCAAACGCATGAGGCGGAACGGTTCCGTCAAGCACATCGCACATAGAAACATTCTCGTATTCCGAAATATTACCGCTGTATCGGAACGTAAATACATTTTCATCAACAGGAAGCTTTACAGCGTCGCCCTTGCTTTTGGCGTAGGCGCTGTAAACAGCGGTGCTGAAGCTTGGAGCTCTTGTGCCGTTCTCGTCAAAATACAGAAAAGAACTGCGTATCACTCCATCGTCATTATCCATAAGTGCATTTGCAAAGCCCTGTACAGTTGTTTTTTCAAGCGCGGGATAAGGCTTTACAACGTTCTGTACATGAAGCGTATCCTCTATAAGTTCACCATTGATATCGGTAATAAGCTCTTTTGAAAAAACATAGCTGAATGCACAAACGACATTGCCGTGCGCCTCACACGCTTTTGCAAATGCCTCGTCAGACGCGGCGTTTTTTTCGTTGCTGAACAGGATATCAAAGCCTATAACAGCAGGGCGTATGCTGTCCGAAACGCATAGGGTCTCAACGAGCTTCGCATATAACCCTCTGTCCCATTGAGTATGCTCTCCGTATTCATTTAAGGTCTTTTCATCTATTTTGATTATCCTTATCCTGCCGTCAGTCGTTGACGGATCGTGAAAAAGCATATCCTCAGCATATTTATCCAGCGAACCCCAAATGCCGAAAAACGAACAGCAAAAGCTGATGATCGCACATAAGCTCAGCGAAATTATCCTTTTCAAAGCTATCTCCAAATCTCTGAATTATATAGTTATACAAATAAATTATACCACACCTTACTGTTATTGTCAATACAATCTGAATGTCTGACAGGGCTATGCGGTCTTTGGTAATACTTGTTGTCATCATTTCACAATTCATAAAAAATACCGTAGCTGATCGTATCAACTACGGTATCGGTATGGTGGACGAACGCGAGCGGTTTTTGCGAAGCAAAAATGAAATGCGTTAAGGGCATTTCAAGTCGAGCGTTTAGCGTTTTGCCGCAGGCATAATGCGTCCAATAAAAAAGGACTGCCAAAAGCAATTCAAGAGCAGCAGCGGACGAACGCGAGCGGTTTTTGCGAAGCAAAAATGAAATTGCCATAAGGGCATTTCAAGTCGAGC
>SVMQ01000269.1 GCA_015067375.1 Oscillospiraceae bacterium
TCTCCGCGCCGTTTCCGAAGAACGCGCGACCATTGTATGGCTTCTCGTGCCGTGGGCGCAGGACATTCTTGACGCCATCGACCGCGGCGACATCAATCCCGACGAATACCGTCTCTCCCAGTGGAGACTCATGCACATCGGCGCACAGCCCGTTCCGCCGTCCCTCATCAAGCGCTGGAAGGAACGTTTCCCGAACCACCAGTACGACACCAACTACGGTCTTTCTGAGTCTATCGGCCCCGGCTGTGTGCATCTTGGTGTTGAGAACATCCACAAGGTCGGCGCGATCGGCAAGGCTGGCTACGGCTGGCAGACAAAGATCGTTGACGAGCAGGGCGACGAGGTACCGCGAGGCGGCGTAGGTGAGCTTGCTGTGTTCGGCCCGGGCGTCATGACCTGCTACTACCGCGATGAAAAGGCGACATCCGAAACTATCCGCGACGGCTGGCTGTTTACAGGAGATATGGCGCAGGAGGACGAGGATGGCTTTATCTTCCTTGTTGACCGCAAGAAGGATGTCATCATCAGCGGCGGCGAAAACCTGTACCCTGTACAGATAGAGGACTTCCTCAGAGCGCATCCCGCAATCAAGGATGTTGCTGTTATCGGTTTGCCCGACAAGCGCCTTGGTGAGATCGCTGCAGCCGTTATCTCCATTAAGGACGGCATGGAGTGTACCGAGGAGGATATCAAGGAGTTCTGCGGCAAGCTTCCGCGCTACAAGCGCCCCCACAAGTACATCTTTGCAGAGGTGCCCAGAAATCCTACAGGCAAGATCGAAAAGCCCAAGCTTCGTCAGATATATTGCGGCGAGAGCCTTGTTGCTTCGCAGAACAGAGGATGATGTGCTTCTTTCATAATACTAAGTGCTGCCAGAAAAGGCAGCACTTCTTGCATATTTTTTTAATTTTTGGTGCAACCTCTGCCGTTTTTTGTCGGCTAATAATACAGAGATCTTTAGATCGGAGGATTTCGTATGAATGATGAAGATATAGTCAGGCTCTACTGGGACAGGGACGAGTCAGCACTGCGCGAAACAGAGGTAAAATATCAGAATTATCTTATGAAGATCGCAGTTAACATACTGTCAAACAGTGAGGATGGTAGGGAAGCAGTGAATGATACATATTTAAAAGCATGGAACGCAATGCCGCCGCATAAGCCGAATGTGCTGTCGCTCTTCCTGGGCAGGATAACGCGTCAGCTGTCGATAGACAAATGGCGCGGTAAAACGCGGGAAAAGCGCGGCGGCACTGAGTATGCGCTCTCGCTTGACGAGCTGAGCGATTGCTCCGGCGGCGATACTCCTGAGGAGAGCTATGAGCTTAAGCGGCTGGCAAAAGCAATAAGCGAGTATCTGCGCACCTTGTCGGATGATAAGCGCAACGTGTTTGTCTGGCGCTATTATTTCTGCGAGCCTATAAAGGAGATATGCGAGCGTCGCGGAGAGACCGAAAACAAGATAAAAAGTATGCTGCACCGTACAAGGGCAGGACTTAAGCAGTATCTGGAAAAGGAGGGATTTTCGGTATGAAGCCTGAACTTTTAAGCGAAGCTATCGGCATGATAGATGACGATATCATAGAAGCTGCTGACAAAGCGCGTGCCGAGGCTCCTAAAAAGAAAAGCAGAACGCCGCTTTGGATAGGCTTCGGCTCGATGGCGGCGTGTGCCGCGATAATTGCGTCAGTAGCGCTTAACAATATCGAGGACAGCGCAAAGCTGCCTACGGCGGATATGACGGAAAGCATCCCGACGTCCTCTCAGACGACTGATGCAGATAATGGCAGTGATACCACTGGCAGTGTGGCTGAAACGCTTGATGTGATAGAGGAAGATGAACTTGTCGAAACCACTGAATACACTATGGACGCGACCTGCGAGGTGAACATAGATGACGAAAACCCCGGTGCAGGCGGCGACTGGCTGGATGACCCTGATTGGGTGGTCGATGATGTTCCGCCCGAAGCGGAGGACGTCACGGTCGAAACAAAGGAAGCAGCCGATGTTGCTCCAACGGCTGAGGCGGCACCCGAAACAGGTGAGTCACCTGTTGAAACTGCCGAAGCAACGGTCACTGTCGAGATAGAGGTAGAAACGGCAGAGATAGAGCTTCCCGAAACGATAGAGTGCGAAACAGGCGATGTCTGTGAGGAAACTCTTGAAATGGCCGAGTCGATCGAGGGAACAGGCGAAGTAGCGGAGGAAACAGGTGATGTAGCAGAGGAGACAAGCGAGATCGAAGAGGTAGTAGATGAAACACTGGAAACAGGTGTCTACATCGAAACGGCAGGGCAGACAAGCGTTGTTGCAAAAGCAGAGTTTCCTGAGCTGAAATATCCGTGGCGTGAGGATTTCACTACTCAGGCGGAATATGACAGAGCGTGCAATGCCTACTTTAAGCAGCTTGATCATGTCAACCGCAATGTGACCTACACAAACGATGTGTCGCGTGAGTTCCTTGCAGAGAGTACAAGGGTGTTCCTGTCGGGACATGAGGGCGAGAATGTCGCGTATTCGCCTGTGAATACCTATATCGCGCTCGCTATGCTTGCGGAAACGTCAGACGGAACGACGCAGCAGCAGATACTGGATTCACTGGATGTTGCGGGCTTGAGTACGCTGCGCAGAGCGGCAAACGGTCTGTGGGCGCGGTTTTATAAGGATGAGCCTGAGTATAACTACACCTCGCGCATTGCAACATCGCTGTGGCTGCGCAGTGGCTTCGGATATGATATCGGTGTGATAGAGAGCCTGAAGAATAATTACTACACATCTTCCTTTGCGGGACAGATGGGCGATCCACTGTACGATCAGACGCTGCAGCAGTGGCTCAACGAGCAGACAGGCGGTCTGCTGAGCGAGCAGGCAGGCAATGCTACTCTGTCGCCCGATACTGTTATGGCGATGGCGTCTACGGTGTACTACAACGCGCAGTGGAACAACGAGTTCAGCGAGGATGCGACCACCGTACAGGACTTCCATAAGGCAGACGGGACAGCAGTGCAGACCGAGTTTATGAACAAAATGAAGTTGGGACGCAGATTGTACACGGGCGATGGTTTCAGCGCGGTATCCCTCAGTGTTGCAGGCAGCGACACGATGTGGTT
>SVMQ01000270.1 GCA_015067375.1 Oscillospiraceae bacterium
CGATATCGGTTACGGCGGTCTTGACCACGTTATCGCTTCTCACAAGAACGTTAACATCTTCGTATTCGATACAGAGGTTTACTCCAACACAGGCGGTCAGGCATCCAAGGCTACTAACGTAGGTGCGGTTGCTCAGTTCGCAGCTGGTGGTAAGGACGTTAAGAAGAAGGATCTTGCAGGTATCGCAATGAGCTACGGCTACGTTTACGTTGCACAGATCGCTATGGGCGCTGACAAGAACCAGTGTCTGAAGGCTATTGCAGAGGCTGAGGCTTATGATGGTCCTTCTCTGATCATCGCTTACGCTCCCTGTATCAACCACGGTATCAAGGGCGGTCTGACAATCGCTCAGCAGGTTGAGAAGGAAGCTGTTGAGGCTGGTTACTGGCATCTGTTCCGCTTCAACCCTGCACTGAAGGATCAGGGCAAGTCCCCCTTCTCTCTCGACAGCAAGGCTCCCACAGGCGATTATCAGGCATTCATGATGAGAGAGGTTCGTTACAACTCTCTGATGCGTGCTAACCCCGACAGAGCTAAGGTACTGTTCGATCAGGCAGAGCAGAACGCTAAGGACAAGTACAAGCATCTCGTTGAGATGGACAAGATGTACAAGGCTGAGTTCGAGGGTTAATTCCTCCCACTCAGGCTGAACATCCGCCCCGATGAATCGGGCGCGCCATAAAAGCTGAAAAAGCCGCTTTTGGTATTCGTATCAAAAGCGGCTTTTGTTATGCTCGAAGCGGCAATGCAGTGGGTGAACATAATATGTGTCGGTATGAAAAGAGCGGTGCGCACGGCCTTTCTGTATCCTATTTAGTATGATCTTTATGTTGCGATCGTTCTTGCGGCAAGCTGGCTCTTGCATTTTAGAAAATAAAAATATGCACCTCAAAAGCGTAGAGCCTTTGGGGTGCATATCATTTTGTTGTATACAGCGGTCATTCGCCGTAAAGCTCTTTCCTCAGCTGCTCACAGACTGTTGCCATCTCGCTCAGCTCGTCCTCATCCATCATCTCACTGATATCATAGGAGGATGGCTCGGCTGCAAATGCTGCAAGCGCACTGTTAATGCGCTCGTGTTCCTCATCAGAAGCAGTGATAATGATAATGCCCTCGTCCATGTCAAGCTCCGCGAGGTCGATGCTGCCGCTCTTTCTGCACTCCAGCAGCAGTGCAGCGAGGTCTGCGATGATATCTATCGCATATTGAATATCCGCATCAAGACCGTCCACAGGAAGCGAAAGCGCGCCGTCCGACTGACTGATGTCATCGAGTTTATCAAGTCCGCTGTCAGCGAATATCTCACCGACAGTGAGCTGCTCTTTTCTCTTTGCGGCAAGATATTCCAGCAGCGTCATACTGTCGTCGCTGCCGCCGATGTAGTTGCCCCAGTATTTTTCGATGTACATGATGGTCTTCTCCTTGTTATTTATTGAATAGACTTACTGATGCTTCAAGCATTTCCTGAATATAATCGCCGTCGGACATGGTTGCAAAGAATGTGATGTCCTGTCGCTTGCAGCTGTTATCGTTGAACAGCGCATCGGGAAGCTGCTTTATATTCTGCTCAAGCACCGTGAGCAAAGCCTGTGCAAACTCCCACTTTTCATCAGACTTGTGCAGCAGGTCGATATCCTTGCTGTTATCCACGACGTCAACGAGCGGTTGATACAGAAAGGACGGATATGACGCGTTCTTCCAGTCGTAATATTCTTCGATATCCGCTTCTTTACAGCTCCATGTCAGATAAAAGCCGTAAAAATCATCGGTGGTTATAAAGCCGATAGCTCGTACTTTGTTGCCGTTGCCTGCAAACAGTCCGCGGCGCTTGCCTTTGTTCAGTATCTCGCCGATAGCATCCGCAAGCTTTTCATTGAGCTGTCTGTCAAATGCCGAAAACCTTGAAGTATCCATAATGAGCCTCCGTTATTCGCAGCATATTCCCAGAACAGTTTCCAGCACGAATTCCGAAAACGGCTTGTCGATGGGACACACCGCACACTGCTTGTACTCCTCGTTTATGAGGTCGTTGTAGGGGATCAGTGCAAGGTCTGCCGCTTTCAGCATGGGCAGGTCTATCGCACTGTCGCCTGCGGCTATTCGGAAATCAGCACCTATCCTCTCAGCCATGCGTGCCGCGGCTACGCCCTTGTTTGCAGCAGGTGGAAACAGGTATATCTTCTTGCCAGCACACTGCACATTAAGCGACGTAAGCGCCTGCAGCTGCTCTGCTGTTTCCTTTGGGTCAACGCCCTGTGCGCAGTACACAAAAAGGTACATCTCATCCACTATGCGTACGCGGATGAAGCTCTCCTGCGGTGACAGCAGCTCATAAAGCCGCTGTAACTCCTCTTTCAGCGGAAGCACCGTTTTCAGCGAATCCTCCCACCACTGCTCGTCTATCCCCGTGCCGTTCAGCAGCAGCGTGCCGTTTGTGACCAGCGCTGTCTTAGGTGCGGCAGCGCCCCACTTTATGCGCGTATATTGCTCCACTGAGCGCGTAGTCAGCGGCACTGTACAAACATTCTCGTATGTATTCAGCTGCCACAGCAGTTCGAGGGTTTTCGGCGTGGTGAAGCCCTGCTCCTTTTCTTTGAGTATCTCAATGCACACATCGCCATCCTGCTTGTGCTTGTAGGAATGAAGCAGTGTGTTGTCAAGGTCGCAGGTGAAAAGTATCTTTCTCATGTCAGTTGTCAGCGAGAGTTTTGATGAGTCCGCACGCCTTGTAGTTGCGCAGCGGATACACCTCTATCTCAACGCCTTTCTCCTTTGCAAGCTGATAGATATGCCCAAGATGCTCGTGGTCATCAAGGCTATGCACCAGCATCTTCCACGGCACACGGCGCAGCAGCACGCGCGTTGCCTCACCGATGCTCGGCTTTATCAGATTTATGTCAGTTATACCGAATCTTTCGGCTATCTCGTATACCTCGTCCATGCCAGTGCGGTCGGGTGCAGGCTCATCGGGGAGCATTGCATTTGCGTCAAACTCCTGCTCTATGCGCTCTATAAAACGGTAGGTGAGGTCTTTGTCCGCAAGCTCTCCATAATATGCCGCACCGTGGAAGTCGCTCCGGCCGATGATATCATCGCGCAGGAAT
>SVMQ01000020.1 GCA_015067375.1 Oscillospiraceae bacterium
AAACAACCTCGTCTGCTGTCAGATGGCAAAAAAGCTGTTCGGAGTAAAAAAGACCATAGCCAAGGTAAACAACCCCGGCAACACCGAAGCACTGAAGCTGCTGGGCATAGATATCGTCATCTCAGCCACGGACAACATCATAAAGCTGTTGGAGCATGAAGTGGATCTGAGAGCCATAAAGCAGCTTATAGAGCTGAACGGCGGCGATGCTGAGCTGCTGGAGATCACTCTGCCGCAGGATTACAGACTGGACGGAACTTCTCTCATGGATCTGACGCTCCCTGCAGACTGCAATATCGTATGCATAACGCGCGGCGAGCATACTATCATCCCAAGAGGTAAAACTACACTGAAAAGCGGCGACATAATGCTTGTGGTCGCACTTGCCGAAAAAGAAAAGGAGCTTCGCAAGGCTCTGAAAATAAAAGACTGACGAAAAGAGGCGAACACCATGGAAGCAAACGAAACCAAAAAGCGCAGAAGTACCAAGAAACGCAGCACAAAGTCCACGGCAAAAAAGCCTGTTCACCGCACAAAAAAACAACAGGGCGATGTCGTATTCGCATTGGATATCGGCACACGCACAGTAGTCGGCATACTTGCAGTAAAGGCTGACAACGGCTACAAGATACTCGACATGGAAACAGTCGAGCATGACAAACGCTCCATGACCGATGGTCAGATAGAGGACATTGAGGCAGTTGCGCAGGTCATAAAGACAGTAAAGGCCGCCCTTGAAAAGCGTAATTTCATCAAGCTGTCGCACGTTTGCATCGCCGCAGCAGGCCGCGCACTAAGAACTATGCGCAGCAGCACTGTCAGCGATGTTTCGGACAAGCGTTCGCTCACCGCGGATGACCTTCGCTCCGCAGAGCTTGACGCGGTGCGCGAGGCAGAGGAAAAGTTCTCCGAAGGTCAGCAGCGCAACGGATTCTATTGCGTAGGTCACAGCGTTATCGGACTTTCGCTTGACGGCTACAAGGTGCAGAAGCCCGAGGGACACCGCGGTGAAAAGCTGCAGACCGAGATAATCGCCTGCTTCCTGCCTGCTTATGTGGTGGAGAGCCTTTGTGCGGCGGTGGATATTGCAGGACTTGATGTTTCGGGACTTACACTGGAGCCTATCGCAGCAATGAATATCGTCGTGCCGCCCGAGCTTCGTCTTATCAATATCGCGCTGTGTGATATCGGCGCAGGTACATCTGACGTTGCCGCTTCGCGCGACGGCAGCATCGTTGCCTACGGAATGGCGACCATCGCAGGCGATGAGATAACAGAGGAGCTTATGAAAAAGCTGCTCGTTGACTTCAATACTGCTGAAAAGATCAAAACAAGCACGCTCCCCGAAACCGAGTATACGGATATCCTGCTGCAGACGCACACCATAAGCAACAAGGAGATAGCAGAGCTGCTAAAGCCCTCCACACAAGATCTTGCTGATACTATCTGTGAGGAGATACTGAAAGCAAACGACGCTGCGCCGCAGGTCGTATTCCTCGTGGGCGGCGGAAGTAAGCTTGCAGGTCTTACAGAGTATGTAGCAAAGGGACTCGGAATGGACACGACCCGTGTTATCATGGGAAGAAAAGAGCTGATGCGCGGCATAACCTCTCCCAAAAACATGGAGATAGGCACAGAGCACGCTACACCGCTTGGCATTGCAATAACCGCTTCCGAGGGTGTGAAGTATGACTTCACCACTATCTCGCTCAACGGCAGAAAGGTACGCACTCTCGACACCAACAGACTCACCGTATTTGAGCTTACCGCTCTCGCGGGAATGAAGCCCGACAGCCTTATGGGACGCTCGGGCAAGGCACTTTCCTTTACGATAGACGGTCAGCGCACACTGCTTCGCGGCACTCCTATGACCCCTGCAGAGATATCTGTAAACGGCAAGCCAGCTTCCTTAAACACTGCTGTGCGCAAGGGTGACGAGGTCACTATAATTCCTGCACAGCACGGCGAGGACGCAGCAGCTTACCTCTCCGACTATCTCGACACAAGCTCGCTGTACATGGCTGAGATAAGCTTCTGCGGCGACAACAAAACGATAGGCAAGTATATACTCGTCAACAACCAGCCTGTTACCGCCGACCGCGAGATAGAAAACGGCAGCACGATAACAACGTTTGACTGCTCCACTCTCGGGGAGCTTTGCAGGATGGAGGAGATACTGCCCGAGTATGTGCTGCTCAACGGCAGCGCCGCAAGTCCCGAAACCGCGCTCAACGACGGCGACGAAGTAACGATGAAGCGCGAGGAAGCAGTGCAGCCTGCACCTGCAGCGACACCTGCAGCAGAAGCAACTGAGCCTGCTGTGATATCCGACAGCGACGACGATGTTCTTCATGTCATCTTCAACGGAGAGCCTGCAAAATTCCCGATAATCGACAAGCGCAGAGAGCCGATCTTCCTCGATCTGCTTGCAGCTTTCTCCGAAAATCCCACCGCGCTGCTGCAGCACGCGACGACCACTACGATAAATGGAAGGATAGCACGTCTGGGTGAGGTCATCCATGACGGCGATGAGATCATCATTGAATAATATGAAGCATTTTCTTAAAAGGCTGCTGCCTGTCATACTGGCAGCATCTGTTCTTAGCGGCTGCTCCGAGATCCCCGACAAAACATCGGATGTGACCGCAGAAGCCGCTGCCACCGCGGAGTCCACAGAATCAGCCGAAGCACCTCCCGAAAAGATCGAGGAGATACCTCCTGCTGATTTTGAGATAGACAGCGAAAGCGCCCTGCTCAAGCTCAATGCAGAGGGCGGCGTATTCGACGGAAGCGCACGCACCGACGGCACCTATGACGGCAACGGCTATATCATCCTTGAAAAAGGCAAGACCCTAGTGCATATTGCAGAAGTTCCTGCGACCCAGCACTATCGCATCGTGCTTGCAGCGTATTCCTACGGCGGTGCAGCGATCAGCCTTTCAACAGGCGCGGAGGGCAATTCGGGAGTATACTACATCCCCAAGACAGATACACCCCAGTTTGAGCAATTCTCGCTCGACAGCATCTATATGGGAGAAGGCCCCATGCTGCTGACCTTCGAGGTACTAAGCGGCACAGCATCTCTCGACTATATCCTGATAGAGGACAGCAGTGCCGCGCCAAACTCCTGCTATCGCACACCTGTTTCGGTGGTAGGAAAGAATACAGGCATCCACACTATCGGTACGATGAAATACTTCACCGATATCTACGGCACGCGTATGCTCACCGCACAGAATGTGACCCCTGGCACAAACGCCGAGATAGACGCTGTATATACCGAAACAGGCAGATATCCTGCCATGCGCTGCGGCGACCTTATGTATTCCTCCGCATTCGTTGACGAGAGCAACGCTGAAGCGGCAGAAAAAGAAGTGGAGCTTGCGCTTGAATGGGCGCGAAACGGCGGTATAACCTCGCTCGGTTGGCACTGGTATGCACCGCAGAGCTACAGCTCAGACTTCTATGCAAACGGCACTACCTTTGCGCTCAGCGAAGCAGTCACCGACCGCGACATCGCCACCGCAACCCCCGAGGAGCTTCAGGGAATACTGGACGGCGCCATGATAACCGAGGATTGCCTGCTGCTTATCAAGGACATCGACCTTATTGCAGAGCAGCTTGGCAGATTCAGAGATGAATACCTCACAGTGGTATGGCAGCCGCTGCCCGACGGGGATTCCGACCTGTACTGGTGGTGCGGCGACGCTGCAAGCTACAGATGGCTCTGGCAGCTGATGTTCACACGAATGAACGAATATCATCAGCTCAACAATCTCGTATGGGTTTGGAATGGCAGCAGTCCTGCTTTCTATCCCGGCGATGACTACTGCGATATAATCGGTCAGGGAATATTCATGAACAGCCCTGCCTCCAATGCAGGCAGATTTGCCGCATTATCTTATATCTCAGGCACCTGCATCAAGCCTGTGGCCATGACCACCTGCGACACGATACCCAATGCGGACTTCTGCAAGCGCGACAATGCCCTCTGGCTCTGGACAGCGCCTGCAAGCGGCGAATACACCATCCACCCCAACGGCAGCTACGCCGAGACCTACACAAGCTGGCAGCGCCTCAATGACGCATATAATTCAAAGCTTTGCATAACGCGCGACGAGCTGCCCGACCTTTCCACTTATGCACTCAACATCAGACCCGAGTCGTCAACATCCGACACCACGGATACAGCGACCTCCGAAAGCTGATAGTAATATATTGAGTAAACAAAATCACATCAAAAGGAGACAATCATGAAAAAGTTCTTATCACTTTTACTCACAACATCAATATTGGTAGGCATGACCGCCTGCGCAAACGAGGAGAACAACTCCGCTTCCGAAGCTGCCTCTGAAAGCTTAGCAAGCGGCTCCGAGAATGCAACAAGCGGCTCCGAGAATGCAAGCGGCTCTTCTGAGAATGCGGCATCCTCCACGACTACTGCCTCTGCGCCCGTTGAGGATATCCCTGAGGTAGCATATCAGCTTGGCGGTGAGCTTACTCCCACAATGATCGCAAACTCCGTACTCAACAAGGGTAATCAGGCACGCCTCGCTAAGGTCATCAACAAGCTCAAGGCAGGCGAGGATGTAACAGTAGCTTACCTCGGCGGCTCGATAACACAGGGCAGCTCTGCAGGCAACGAGCTTTGCTACGCAAGACTTACAACAAACTGGCTCAGCGAGCAGTTCCCCGACGCTAAGATCACCTATGTCAACGCGGGCATAGGCGCAACAGGCTCCTACATCGGTATCCATCGTGCTGACAGAGATGTGCTTGCAAGCGATCCCGATCTTGTATTCATCGACTTCTCCGTTAACGATACATTCGACCGCATGACTACGAATAAGGCGACCTACGAGGGTCTTATCAGAAAGCTGTGGAATCACGATACCGCTCCTGCTGTCATCTGCCTTGCTATGACTCAGGAGGACGGCACAAGCGTACAGGACGACCACAGCGAGATCGCTATCCGCTACGATATCCCCATGATCTCCTATCGCAACGCTATCCTTGATGTTATCGACAAGGGCTACATAATCTGGGATGATATCTCCGACGACAACATCCACCCCAATGTTGAGGGACACGCTGTTCTCACACAGATGATAACCAGCTATCTGCAGGATGCCATCGACAATATCGACAGCATCGACACAACAGAGCCTGCACTTGCAGAAACCGACGCAAACGGCATGAAGTACCAGAACGCAGAGATCGTTGTGCCCGATGACGCACGCTGCACAGCTACAGGTATCTTCGGTGTACACAACACCACATTCGGCAACTTTGGCACTCCCTGGGTGGCAAAAGTACCCGGTGGCAGCGAGATCACAGGCGGACTTGAGTTCACCGTTACAGCAAAGAATATCGGCGTACTCTACGGCGAGGTAACAAAGAACGGCGGTATGCTGGATGTTTATGTTGACGACGAGCTGAAGCTCACCATCAACTGCAACTTCCCCAACGGCTGGGGCAACTATGTTGAGTTTGCCGAGGTCGCAAGCTTCGACGCACCTGCTGAGCACACTGTAAAGATCGTTCCTCAGAGTTCTGATGCAGCTGCAATGTTCTATGTTTCCGCACTGACTATCAGCTGATAGAAACAGATCGTCATGACTACATCTGCAACTTCAAAAACATCGTCTGATATGCACCGTTGGTGGTCTACACAGCGATATCCGTTTGTATTCCTCATCGGTGTATTTGTCGGCGCAGTAGTGTTCATCTACCTGTACGGGATAGACACGATCGACCCGACCAATCAAAACTGGCTGCTTCAATGGACAAGTGACAGAAATCAGCATTATATCGGATGGGAATTCTACCGACAAAGCGAATGGATGTTCCCATATGGCCTGTATCAAGGGTTAACAGGTCAGACTACCAGTATAGTATTCACTGACTCGATACCGCTTTTCGCTGTTTTTTTCAAACTGTTGTCCCCGATATTGCCTGATACTTTTCAGTATTTCGGATTGTGGGGCATAATGTGCTTTATGCTTCAGGGTGGATTCGGCTGTCTGCTTATCAGACGCTTTGTGCCATCTGCCAATGTATTGGTCTATGTGTTCACGGCAGTCATCTTTTCAACGCAGATAGTTCTTATCAGCAGAATGTTCGGGCACACCGCGCTTGGTGCTAACTGGATAATACTTGCTGCCATGGTGATATGGCTGTACAGTTCATGTATCAAGCAATATGTGCGAAGCATATTATGGATCACGTTAAGCATCATAGCCGCCAATGTACATATGTATTACATACCTATGGTCTTTGCGCTTATGTGCGGTTATATCTTATGGGATCTGCTGCAGAACAAAGTAATATGGCGAAATCTGCTGACCATGCTGTGTTCCATCGCTTGTGAAGCATTAGTATTGATAATGCTCGGCATCTTCACCACATCAAGTGATCGTGCGCCGGGTCTCGGACTGTATAGTGCAAATCTTAATACATTCATTAACCCAATAAACAATTATTCGTCATTTCTTCAAACATTACCTACTTTCGCATTCGACCAATACGAAGGAATGGCTTATATCGGTCTTGGAATAATAATCGCACTTATCATATCAGTGACTTTAATGTGCTACAACGGGCCGTCAGCTTGCTATAAAAACATCAAGGGCTATATCACGCAGAAAAAAGAATGGGTCATTTCCATATTGGCTGTAATAGTAGTCACGATGTTTTTCGCGGTCAGTCCGACTGCCACCCTCGGCAAACATATCATATATTCGATCGATTATCCCGAGCCAATATACGACCTGCTCAGTATTTTCCGTTGCTCAGGCAGATTTGCATGGATAACGATGTATATTATAATCACGCTGGCTTTAGTGCTGCTTATGAAGCAAATGCACAATAAGATGACCAGCACTGCTATGATAGCACTGGTAATGCTGATACAACTTGCCGACTTTGATCCGGAAATTTCAAGAGTGCGTCAGGAATTCGCTCTTATATACCGAACCGAGATACTTGTTGACGCAAAATGGAATGAACTCGGAGAGAAATACGAGCATATAGTATTTACTCCGCTGCCGACGGATTATCAGGCTAACACACGAGAATATTACACATTCGGTCAATATGCCTACGAAAACGGCATGGATCTCAGCAGCTTTATTATAGCCAGAGCCAACTATGATGTAATGCGCCGATCTGCTGATAAAGCGATGGATGATATCCACAACGGCACAGCCGATCCAAGCACGCTATACATCTTCTTCAATACCGAGGAAAGTGATATCCCTGAGCTTAACGGATTCAAGTGTGAAACCGTGGATGGTTTTGTTATCGGTTATGTCGAATAACGAGAGCATTCAGACCAGCAATGATCAAAAACACAAAACTCCCTCCTATGGTTCTTGTGCCATAGGAGGGAGTTTTATATATGATCTTTAAATTAATGCCGATCAGTTATAATCCGCAACATCTATCCATGTCAGCAGCAGCTCGCGCTCCTCGGGGCGCTTGAATTTAAGCTGTGCCGCCGCCACGATAGGCAGCCAGTCATGCACATACTTGACCGAAGTACCTGTCTTGGTGCAATACAGCTTGAGATACTTCTCCGCATACTCAGTGCGATGGCTGAGGCAGAAACGCAGATATGTCTTTGCCACATCAGCAGAAGCGTTGCCCTGCTTTGCCTTAAGCCAGTCAACGACAAACATACCCTCATCGTTTATTATAATGTTCTCAGGTGTAAAATCACCATGGCAGAGCTTGACGTGCTTCGGCATGGACTCAAGCTTTGTCAGCAGCTCGTACTTCTTGACATCATCTATAACATCAAGGCTGTCTATGGAACGCTTGAGGTAGTCCTTGAGCCTGCTTATCTTAGCGGAGCGCAGCGAATTTATCTCAATATGAAGATCCGCCATCAGCGACAGATATTCATCTGCTCTGGAGGGATCCTCCTGCATCAGGTCGGCAAGCGTCCTGCCCTTGATGTACTTATACATAACAGCCCATTTGCCGTCTACCTTTACTGTACCCTCAAACGACGGAATACGCGGATAACCTGTTTCCTCCACACGCGCATGGGTAAGCGATTCATACAGGATGACGCTTTTGGGTTCGTTGGGATCCTTGAACACCTTTACCGCATTACCGTCACATTCGTATACCTGAACCTTTTCGCCGTCGGAAATAAGCTTTTTGAGTTCCATAATATCTGTCCTTTCAAAAACGTTGTATATAGTATACCACTTAACTGCAGCGATGTCCAGTGGTTTTGAACAAATTTAATAATTGTATGGATTTTGATATCTCATATTTGTGCAGTTTGCTACTAATATAAAACAATTAAAGCGGCAG
Source organism: Oscillospiraceae bacterium (assembly GCA_015067375.1). Classification (GTDB taxonomy): domain Bacteria; phylum Bacillota; class Clostridia; order Oscillospirales; family Ruminococcaceae; genus CAG-115. The sequence goes on from SVMQ01000020.1 coordinate 8,326, forward strand.
ATAACTGCCGCTCAGCTTGTTGAAAAGAACACCACTCAGGCTGTTGAGAAGCCTGCAGATACAAGGAAAGCGTATAACAGCCAGGCTTTGTGCCTGCCGTTATACGCTTGACGCAGCAGATGCGGGTTTATCGACAGCCAAAAAGCGGCAGGTGACTGCCGCTTTTAATATATTTACTTGATCTCTGTAGGCTTGTCCTTCTTCTTTTTCTTGATAGCAGCAGCCTCCTGTGCATTCTCATGAACAGTGTTGTTCTTTGCGATAGCGTGCTTAAGAACGCGGATCTTTGTTCTGTCGCTGCCTGTTTCGATGAGGATGGTGTCCTCCTTGACAGATATCACGCGTCCGATGATACCGCCGTTTGTTACAACCTCATCAGCGACCTGGATATTGTTGAGCATATTCTGCATCTCCTGATTGCGCTTCTTTTCAGGACGGATGATGAAGAAGTAGAAGAATAACACCATCAATCCTAACGGCAGGATCAGTGAGATCCAGCTTCCGGCACCTGCCGCAGCCGATGCCGCTGCTGCCGACGATGCTTCTGTAATAAATTCAGAAAAGTTCATAGTTGTCCTCCGATTATTATTTATATAATGTTATTTTATTATATACTTTTTGCGAGAATAAATCAAGTCCCAAAATAGATTTTTCATCAATTATTCAAAAAAACCGTTATATCAGACTCGTCAAATGCCTTGATCACATCCTGCTTATCTGTTTCAGACATAGCAGAATTATTTATGCTGACGCTGTACTCCTGACCGCTGTACATCGCACCCATCTTGCCTGCAAAGCTCTTCGCCGCAGGATAGTAGCTGCCATTAAATGTGCAATTTATCAGAAGCCGCACATTCTTAAGCTTTGCCTTATCCGCTGCAAGCTCGGCGGATGTGGCAGTCTTATCTGCTACATCAAGATCCACCGCATCAAGCTCCACGATCAGCTCTGCACCGCTGCTCTTCGCCGCAGCACTGCACGCTGAGATGACCTTCCACAATGCATTCACTCTTGTATCGGGATCGTCAAGTCCTGCCATCTGACTCAGATACACAGTATAGTCTGTGTACTGGAAGTTGGGATAGACCGTATCTGTCAGAACGATGCTTTTGAAGCCTGCCGCCGCTAGCTCCGATACTATCGAAGACACGAACTTCGGCGTATTGGAAGCAAACGGCGATACCCACGACTTGCCGCCGTTCGCAGGCGCATCGTCCAGCCATGTCCAGCCGTCACTGGTAACATAACGCACATCGGAGATATAGTCGCACGCAAGCGGATCCTTCAGAGTGCTGATCTTAGCATAAGGCACAAGTCCCTCTGCAGTTATCGCATCACATATCTGCTTTGCAGTGAGAGTTCCGACAACAGAATCCATTCCCTTAACACCGTCGATCTCCGACGCATACAGGAAACCGCCGCTGCTGTTCTTTGCAGTCACCATAACGCCTGTGCAGCCCTGAGCCTTCGCCGCCTTAACAGCATTATTGAGCGCCGTCGTGTTCTTCAGTGCAGAGGCAGGAAGCTCATACACGATATCTGCTGCCTCCACAGGCTCAGCCTCCACGCTCTCGGCTTCCACCGTAACCGCCTCAGCGGTAGGGTCTTTTGCAGGCTCCTCAGTCACAGGCGGAGTCCAGGCAGAGCTTGTGTCGGCAGGCTGTCTGTCACCCTGAATAAACTCCATGAGCGGTCTGCCTATACCGAATCCCACAACGCACAGCAGCGCCGCAACAAGTACTGTAAGCACCACAGTCAGCGCCTGTCTGCTCTTGCTTTTTTTCTTATTATATAAGGTATATTTATGGTGTTTTATCTTAATGGGTTTACGTTTCATGTATTCCCCTTTCCGTATTGACCGTCAGTTACACATAAGATAAATATGACAGTCGTCCGATAAATATTGTAATCAGAAATCCACAGTATATCCCACCAGCGCATAGAATGCGAGCGAAATGATGCCAATATAGATAAGCATTATGGGATATCCACGGAACGCCTTGGGGATCTTGTCGGAATCAAGCTTTTCGTGCGCAATATTAAGCATCAGCGCCGCAAGAAAAAATCCTATGCCTGTACCAAAGCCGTAACCGATGTACGACCAGATATCGTTGCCGTAGTTTGAGTTGAGGAACAGCGCACCAATAACAGTACAGTTGAATATCGTAAGATGCGCGTATTTTCTTATGCGCCCGAACAGCTTGGGAAATACCCTCCACAAAAACAGGAGAGCTGCAATATACAGCAGGCTTATCACCGCAACATAGATAAGCGGCATGAACAGCCAACCGTATTTGTACGGCAAAACGATACCGTCAAGGTAGTATGATATGATGCTTGCAACGGTAGTCATCGCAGTGATGCCTATCGTGAAGCCGCTGACATGGTTCTCCTTGCGCGATGCATAAATGGCTACGTTAGAGCCGAATGCACGCTCGAATATTGCATTCTGAACGAATATTGAAACCATTGCAGCAGAAATGATCGCTGACAACACCTGCATTACAGCTCAGCCCCCCTTCTTTCGATATCGGGAGCCTTTTCCGCACGCTCACGGCGGCAGTTGTAGTAGTAACGGCACAGCGCCGCGAAAGAACCCACAAGCAAAAATCCAAAGAACGGGGACTTAGCCGCAGGCATTATCGGGTCGCTGATATGCGCGCTGAAAAATGTGCCGAGCGTCAGAAGCTCGCGGATTATACCAACCGCAAAAGCCGCTATGGCAAAACCTGCGATATACACCAGCGAGTCGATAGCCATGGAACTGTAAGGTATCAGATAAAATCGGCTCTCGGTCTTTGCAAGCACAAGAGAGTTCACGACAAGTATCTCGATATACAGCAGCACCGACGGCGCGGTGTCAGGAAACAGCATATTCACCAGCAGCGCCGTAGGAATGAACACCGCCGCGGCGATAAGCGCATATATTATAATGCGCACGGTATATACTATACGCCTTGGCACTATCCTGCCTATCAGGATAGTGAAATAAGATATCATAAAGAAGCTGAGCGACAGGATAGCAGCACGCTCAGCTGTCGTAGCGGCTACTATAACAGGCGCCGTCACAAGTCCGCTTGTAAGAACGATATTCTGTCGGAAAAGTCCGTCAAAGCAGATAGGGTAGGTCTTTTGTGCGCTCATCAGCTCTTACCTCCCTTATGCTTTGTCTTTCGCTGCTTTTTCACCTTGCCGTCAATGGGCGGTGTGTTGTAGCGATATTTCTCTGGCAGCTGTATCTCCTGTGTATCGGTAAGCTTTATGTTGCCGCGCTGTGCTGCCTGCTTGTTATGCTCAAAGGATGTGATATATGTGTTCTTCCAGTAAAGAAGATTGTCAACTATCGTATCAAAGCCACAGGAAAGCGCATTTGTGATAAGCAGCGCAAAGAAGAAGCAACCCTCAGTCTGTCCGAAATAGCGGAACATCATCGTGGTATAGCCCAGCACTACGCCATATATCACTCTGGCGGAACGGCGCTTGGGTACTATATAAGGCTCTGCAGCAAGGAACACTGTACCAAACAGCACATAGCCGCAGGAAAGCTCATAGAAAACTGACTCGGCGCCGCTTACATCTATTCTCGGATAGAAAAATGCCAGCATCGACACTGTGAAAAGGCAGGACAGCATCGCGCTGCCGCTCGCATTGCGGCGGATGAGCATACATACGCCGCACACCGCTATAACAAGGATGCTGACAGCACCGATGGCACCCGGAACTCTGCCCATGGCAATATCCAGCATGGATTGCGCAGGCACGTTGCCAAGCTTCATCGTGTTGTCGATGTCGCGCACAAGCATCGCGCTATGCTCACCGAAAGCAGGTATCATTTCGCCTATCTTCGGGTAGTATAACATTTCAGCGGGATAGCATATAATTAAGAATGCGGCTGAGATAGCAGGCGGACAGAACATTACGTTCTCCTTGCCGCCGAAAACGTGCTTGCCGAAGATAACACAGATAACCGCAGCAAGCGCAGCATACAGATAGTGGATGGACGCAGGCATGACAAGCGAAAGCGCCAGTCCCCAGAACAGCACGCTGTGATCCTTTATATCATAAGGCATACGTCTGACGATACAGCACAGCCAGTCGGTAAACATAGATACGCCTATGCAGACAAGGCTGACCACCACAGGCCTTATTCCGCCAAGGAAAAAGGCAGGTATCAGAAGCGACGCCATAAAAATGAATCGTTCAAAATAGACCTTGCACGGCTCGCGTGCAATAAGTGAATTCATTAACCAAAGATCCTTTCGATATAGGTTAGGGCATGATCCCCCTGAAAAGAAGGTGCGATATGACAGCAGAACCACTGAGAGATGCCACATACAAGATCACGCTTGACAAGACAGAAGCCGCTGAAATGCCGAGCAACGGAAACCCGCGTGAGATGAGCAGATTTATTCGCAGCATACTTGACCGACTTGCCGCAGAACATGGAGTGATCCTGCCGGAAGGCAGACTTCTTGTGGAAGTTTTTCTAAGATCGGATGAGAGCCTTGTTCTTTTCATATCACCGCTGGACGCGGAGCAGGACAAAGGCGATCTGAGATATTTCGCCTGTGACGTGACAGGCATAGACAATCTGCGCGCACTGTGCGGTGCGCTTTCGCTCACAAACGAAAAATGCAGCATATACTGTTCCGACAAGCACGACAGCTACCGCCTTGTATTCACCGGATCCGACAATACAACCCGAAGGATATGCACGGAATACGGTGATTACTGCGAGATATCGCCGCTTTTCGCCGCACAGACAGAGGAATACCTCATCGCCATCGCACACAACAACGGCGCTCAGTTTCTGTCAAAAATACTCGATTGAGAGAGTTACACCGACTTCTTTAGCTCGTCGCAGACAGCCTTCATGTTGTCAGCCTTGAACAGTGTAGTGCCGACAGCAAGAACATTCGCGCCTGCTTCCTTTGCGGTCACAGCGGTCTTTTCGTTGATGCCGCCGTCTACCTGAATGTCGAAATCCTTCATGCCAAGGTTGTCTGTTACCTTGCGCAGAGCGCTGATCTTCTCAACTGTTTCGGGGATGAACATCTGTCCGCCGTAGCCGGGTTCAACAGTCATTACCAGCACCATATCGCAAAGGTGCAGGTAGGGGTATACTGCCTCGATAGGTGTGAGGGGCTTGATCGCCAGAGCAGCCTTCTTGCCGCGGCTCTTGATATCCTTGAGCACCTCGGAAATGTTGCAGAAGCTCTCAACGTGGATGGTGATGAGGTCAGCGCCTGCGTCAGCGAAAAGCTTGATCTGCTTTGTGGGATCCTCCACCATCAGATGCACATCGAGGAACATATCTGTGGAAGATCTGACAGTCTTGAGTACAGGACTTCCATAGGTGATCTGATCAACGAATACACCGTCCATAACATCGAAGTGTACCCAGTCGACACCTGACTTTTTGCACTTGCTGATCTCCAGTGCAAGCTGAGCCAAATTACAAGCGAGTAAAGATGCAGATATTTTCATCATATATTTCTTTTCCTTTTCAACATGATTTTTATCGGGCAATATATAGAATACCATAAAATAAACCCATGTATTATTATTCTATAATAAATATCTTTTCAAGTCAATAGTTAAGACGAATTTTTTCATAAAAAATCACATAAGCGTGAAAAGTTCTGAAATCAGACCGATTTTGATTGCGATATTTGGTTATTTTTATTTGAGATTTTCAAAAAAACTTGCTTGAAAAAATGCGCACGAAGTGATATAATGTATAATAATCAAATTCGGACAGGCGACCATTTTTCTCTACAACCACACAAAAGACCGAAAGCCAACAGATACGCAAGTGTTTGAGGCTTTTTTCCATACATAGAGGGAGATAATGGAAATCGCTGTCTGTGCGTGTCAACAAGAAAGTGAGGAGAAACAAATATGCTTAACTGCAACTACAACGAGAAGTTTGTCAAGGAAGGTCTTACGTTTGACGACGTACTGCTCATCCCCGCAAAGAGCGATGTTACACCCAACATGATCAACCTCAAGACAAATCTCACCAAGAACATCGTGCTGAACACACCTATCATGACATCGGCAATGGATACTGTTACAGAGTCCAAGATGGCGATCGCTATCGCGCGAGAGGGCGGTATCGGTATCATCCACAAGAATATGCCTATCGAGATGCAGGTAGAAGAAGTAGACAAGGTTAAGCGTTCCGAGAACGGCGTTATCACAAATCCGTTCTATCTTTCTCCCGAGGACAGCGTTTCCGACGCTGACGCTCTTATGGGCAAGTACAAGATCTCTGGTGTTCCGATCGTAGAGGGTACAAAGCTCGTAGGTATCTTCACCAACCGCGACCTGCGCTTCATCGCTGACCCTGCTCAGAAGGTAGGCGAGGTAATGACAAGCGAGAACCTCGTTACCGCTCCCGTAGGCACAACGCTCGACCAGGCACAGGATATCCTCAGGAAGCACAAGATCGAAAAGCTCCCCATCGTTGACGACAACTACAACCTCAAGGGTCTTATCACCATAAAGGACATCGAAAAGAGCGTTCAGTACCCCAACACCGCACGCGACAAGGGCGGCAGACTTCTCTGCGGCGCTGCTATCGGTATCACTCCTGATGTACTGGACAGAGCAGGCGCACTGCTTGAGGCTCAGGTAGACGTACTGGTGCTCGACTCCGCACACGGCCACAGCGCAAACATCATGAAGACGCTCGACAGCATCAAGAATGCATTCCCCGAGGCTGTCATCATTGCAGGTAACGTTGCAACAGGCGCTGCAACAGAGGATCTCATCAAGGCAGGCGCTGACGCCGTAAAGGTCGGCATAGGCCCCGGCTCTATCTGCACGACTCGTGTGGTTGCAGGTATCGGTGTTCCCCAGATCACAGCAGTATACGACTGTGCTTGCGCAGCAGCAAAGTACGGCATCCCGATCATCGCAGACGGCGGTATCAAGTACTCAGGCGATATCGTTAAGGCTCTCGCAGCAGGCGCTAACACAGTAATGCTCGGCTCTATCCTCGCAGGCTGTGAGGAGGCTCCCGGCGATGTTGAGATCTATCAGGGCCGTCAGTTCAAGGTATACCGCGGCATGGGCTCTCTCGCAGCAATGAAGAAGGGTTCTGCGGACAGATACTTCCAGGCTAAGAACCAGAAGCTCGTTCCCGAGGGCGTTGAGGGTCGCGTACCCTACAAGGGAGTTGTTGCTGATACAGTATTCCAGCTCGTCGGCGGTATCCGCGCAGGTATGGGCTACTGTGGCTGTCCCACCATCCCCGAGCTGCAGGAGCGCGCTGAGTTCGTTCGCATCACAGGTGCAGGTCTTAAGGAGTCCCACCCCCACGATATCTATATCACAAAGGAAGCTCCCAACTACTCTGCAGGTATCTGATAAGAATAAAAATATATTTGCAAAGCTGCTTGTTCTTAAGTGGCTTTGCTTGATTTTAGGAGGTATTAACAAATGAAGAGGAGCATACTTATTATGGCAGCCGCACTCTGCCTTGCGTTATCAGCAACAGGCTGCGGACAAACAGGCGGCAATGCGCCATCCTACTATGCAACTGAGGAAGAGCTTGCAGACGCTGCCGCAAACATGAGCGCTGAGCTTAACAGCGGTGATATTTACATCGAGGGCAAAGTGTATCAGATGCCGTTTGTTTCAGGAGAGCTTTGCGACGCAGGCTGGGAATATGCCGATGAAGTTATCGAGCGTGCAGGCACATTCCCTGCTCTTACCAGATTTACAGGCGTAACCATGCATCAGACTGACGAAAACGGCGAAGCAACAAAGGAGATCAGCTTAGTCCTTGTTAACGAAACCGAAACAGAGCAGGATATCAAGAATGTATATACTACCACTATCGGATTTGACAGATACGAAAAGATAAAGCTCATTTTCCCGAGCGGCATCACATGGGAAAGCAAGATCGCGGATGTTGAGGCGGCATACGGCGCCCCCGAACACAAGGACGAGGTCGGAAACGATGCGTTCATGAAGACTGTTCTGCAGTACGAGTATGAAAATGCACATATCGCCTTCACCTTTGAAAAAGAAAGTGACGCGGAAGACGAAAAGCTTACAGGCATAAATTACAGCTGCTTAGGCTTCTTAGAATAAAAAAAGCGATCCTCCCGATTTTTTCGGGAGGATCATTTATATTACTTCGACGAGATATCGCAGATGTTATTCGTAAACTCAACTCCGCGGAAAATTTATACATTATAAAATAAGGAGAACTCTTCCAGCGTTATATACTACACTCGCCTATTACGCAAGGCATCCATATAACGGGCTCACCCAAACCATCAACGCTTTCAGCGGCTTGTATCACTTCTATATAGTTATTATCAATAAGACCTATATCGTTCGCCCTTATATCGGAGAGTTCCTTGTGAAGAGAATTGCACAAAAAAGAATGAAAAATGCCATTCTCCCATCCTAAAATATCACACCCTATTTCTTTACCCCGCTTTGCGCTGGTGCTGAGTGGTGCATTGCTGTAACTTCCGCTTTGCGTTGTTATGCTGTTGAGTATATTGTAAAACTCGTTCGTTGTCGAAACAGACACCAACTTATATTTATCCTTATCCCCAAAGTAGCGTGTGTATATTCTTTTTGCATCTGCAAGGTCGTAAAATCTTCTGTCACTATCAAGCATTTTACTGTGCAACAATATACAAAAATCATTTGTCATGTCGATATAATGTTCTATAGTCAGCCCGAGTTTATTGCGATATTCTTCTTTTTCATCTCTCGTTCCGCTAAGCACGCTCCATTTTGGATGAAGCTCTCCTATACATTCACTGACAGACAACAATGTTTTATTCCATTCGCTCAAGTATTTCGGTGCATTTATTATTTCGCTGATATAATAACCAATAACTTTCAATTCTTGCATTGTGGTATTTCTCCCTGTTTTGATAATTAACTTTATATTATACCACGGGATTTGCTTTACGTCAATACATATTAATGAATTTCGCCGCACCTTTCAGTGCGGCGAT